>NZ_JBPKJP010000013.1:0-55005 GCF_051217035.1 Lysobacter sp. 1R34A | reverse complement strand
GGCGCCGCGCCTGAGCGCCGACGGGGGCCCGCCCGCGGCGGCCGCCCTGACCGCCAAACCCGGCGTCGGCTTCAGCGGCGTGCGCTCGCTGCGCTACCAAGGCGTCGGCAGCGGGGTGGCGCAAAGCGCGCAGGCCTTCGAGGTCGACCTCGCGGTGACCAAGGACACGCAGTTGTCCTATCGGGTGTTCCCGCTGTCGAGCGCGCACATCCCCGGCCAGGCCGCGCCGTCGAAACTCGATGCGTTGCGCAACGCTTCGACCTATGTCGCCATCGACCTGGTGTTCGACGACGGCAGCCGGCTGTCGCAACGCAAGCCGCTGGACCTGTACGGCAATGGCCTGACCGCGCGCGAGCAGGGCATGGCGCGACTGCTCTACCCGGATCAATGGAACGCGGTCAGCAGCCGCATCGGCGAGGTGGCCGCCGGCCGCCGCGTACGCCGGATCCTGCTGGTCCACGACGGCGACAGCGCGCTGCCGTACCAGGGCTACCTCGACGACCTGCGCATCGCGCCGGCGCCGGCGCTCGCCAAGGGCAAGCGCGCCGCGTTGCGCCCGAGCGACTACGTCGACACCCGCCGCGGCAGCAATTCCAACAGCCGCTTCTCGCGCGGCAACACCTTCCCGGCGGTGGCGCTGCCGCACGGCTTCAACTTCTGGACCCCGACCACCAACGCCGGTTCGCACTGGATCTACCAGTACCAGGAGCGCAACGGCGACGACAATCGTCCGCGCATCGAGGCCTTCGCGCTGTCGCACGAGCCGAGCCCGTGGATGGGCGACCGCCAGACCTTTCACGTGATGCCGGCGATCGGCGAGGGCCGGCCCGAATTCGATCGTAGCAAGCGCGCGCTGAGTTTCGGCCACGACGAGGAAACCGCGCGCGCCGACTATTACCGGGTGCGCTTCGACAACGGCCTGGTCGCCGAGATGACCCCGACCGACCATGCCGCGGCGATGCGCTTCACCTTCCCGGCCGAGCCCGGCGAGACCCGCGCGCAACTGCTGTTCGACCATCGCGACGAACACGGCGACATCCGCCTGGACCGCGACGGCCGCAGCCTGAGCGGCTGGAGCGAGAGCATGAGCAAGCTCTCGACCGGCGCCTCGCGCCTGTTCTTCTACGCCCGCTTCGACCGGCCCATCCGCGACGGCGCCCGGCTCGACCGCGACAAGGCCGGCGGCCGCGACCGGGTCTCGGCCTGGTACGGCTTCGACCTCAGCGGCGACCCCAACCGCCAGGTGACGATGCGCATCGCCGCCTCGCTGATCAGCGTCGAGCAGGCGCAGCGCAACCTGGAACTGGAAATCGGCGCCGACGAAGGCTTCGACGCGGTGCGCGAACGCGCCCGCGCTGCCTGGGACGCCAAGCTCGGCATCGTCCGCGCCGAGGGCGCGCCGGCGCACGAGCAGGCGGTGCTGTATTCCAATCTGTATCGCTTGTTCCTGTACCCCAACAGCGGCTACGAGAACACCGGCACCGCCGAGCGGCCGTTGTACAAATACGCGAGCCCGTTCTCGGCGCCGGCCGGCAAGGACCGCGCCGAGGCCACCGGCGCGGCCATCGTCGACGGCAAGGTCTACGTCAACAACGGCTTCTGGGACACCTACCGCACCAGCTGGCCGGCCTACGTCCTGCTGACCCCTGGCCATGCCGGCGAGATGATCGACGGCTTCGTCCAGCAATACCGCGACGGCGGCTGGATCGCGCGCTGGTCCTCGCCGGGCTACGCCGACCTGATGGTCGGCACCAGCTCCGACGTCGCCTTCGCCGACGCCTGGCTCAAGGGCGTGCGCAATTTCGACGTGCGCTCGTTCTACCAGTCGGCGATCCGCAACGCGTCCAGCGTCAGCCCGGTGCCGGGCGCGGGCCGCAAGGGCATCGAGCGCGCGATCTTCACCGGCTACACCGACACCACCGTCGGCGAAGGCCTGTCGTGGTCGATGGACGGCTACATCAACGACTACGCGATCGGCCGCCTGGCCGGCGCGCTGGCGCAGGAGGCGGGCGCCGACGATCCCTACCGGGCGAGCTATCGCGACGATGCGGTGTACTACCGCAATCGCGCCCTCGGCTACGTCAACCTGTTCAATCCGCAACTCGGCTTCTTCGTCGGCCGCCACCGCGACGGCCGCTGGCGCTACACCGCGACCGAGTTCGACCCGACCCGCTGGGGCGGCGACTACACCGAGACCAATGCCTGGAACATGGCCTTCCACGCGCCGCAGGACGGCGCCGGCCTGAGCGCGCTGTACGGCGGGCGCACTGCGCTGGGCAACAAGCTCGATCTGTTCTTCGCCACGCCGGGCACCTTCGAGGTCGGCAGCTATGGCGGCGTCATCCACGAAATGCTCGAAGCGCGCGACGTGCGCATGGGCCAGTACGGCCACAGCAACCAGCCCTCGCACCATATTCCGTACATGTACGCCGCCGCCGGCCAGCCGTGGCGGATCCAGGAAAAGGTGCGCGACATCCTCGACCGCCTCCACGTCGGCGGCGAGATCGGCCAGGGCTATCCCGGCGACGAGGACAACGGCGAGATGTCGGCGTGGTGGTTGTTCAGCGCCGCGGGGTTCTATCCGCTGCGGATGGGCTCGCCCGAGTACGTGATCGGCGCGCCGCGGTTCGAACGCATGAGCATCCGCCTGGAAAACGGCCGCGAGCTGCGGATCAACGCACCCAAGGTCAGCGCGCGCAACCGCTACGTGCAGTCGCTGCGGGTCAACGGCGAGGCCTGGGACCGGCTGACCTTGCCGCACGAATTGCTGGCGCAAGGCGCGGTGCTGGATTTCCGCATGGGCCCGACACCGTCGAACTGGGCCAGCAGCGCGCAGGCGCTGCCAGAGTCGTTGAGCGCCGATGGCGAGACGCCGAAGCCCTGGCGCGACCTGGGGCGGCGCGACAACGCCGCGGTCGCCGGGCTGGCGGCCAAGCAGGCGGCGGCCTTGTTCGACGACGACGCCACCACCGCGACGCGCCTGAGCGGGCCGATGCCCTTGCTGAGCTGGAATTTCAAGACGCCGGCGACGGTGCGTCTGTACACATTGACCTCGGCGGCGCGGCGCGGCGATCCGCAGGCCTGGGCCTTGCAGGGCTCCAACGACGGCGCGCAGTGGACCACCCTCGACGAACGCAGCGGGCAGGCCTTCGCCTGGCGCCGGCAGACGCGCGCGTTCGCCATCGCCGAGCCGGCGGCGTACTCGCGTTATCGCCTGCGCCTGCTCGCCGACGGCGCCGGGCAGGGCGGCATCGAGCTGGCCGAGGTGGAATTGCTCGGCGAGACGAAGTAGGGCGCGCCGCAGCGAAGCGGCTCCGTCATCAGGTCGATGGCGCTGCCGTGCCGCGGCGTCGCAGGGGCGCGCGCCGACGGTCGCACTCATGGTTTACCTCGCGCGCCGCCGATCGGCGCGCGCCGTTCTCATCGTGCGCCGTTCTTATCGCACGCCGTTCCCACCGCACGCCGTCGGTCGGCGCGTGCGACGGTAACTTGCCGGCGCTCGCATTGGCGCTGTGACGCGTTGTGCGCTTTAACGGAAAGCTCATGCGTTCGCCTCGAACGCAGCGGTCCGATCGCGCGAATCGTTCCCGTTATGTCCCGGTATCGCCCCGTGTTCTTCCTCGGAACGCGCGCCGGGGAGGGCTATGGTCGGCGATGCAGTGCGATCGACCCATCCACGCGGAACGATTCCGCAACGAGGCTCATATGGAACTCATGGGACGTACCGGCTCCAGGCTGCGGCATCACGCCGCGGTGCTGGCAACGGGCTTGATGCTCGCCGCGCCCTTGGCGCAAGCCCAGAACTTCGAAACTCACTACGGCAACCAACCTTGGCGCGATGGCGGCGAGGACGTGAAGGCGGTGAACTATTGTCCGGGCCGCGGCTCGGTCACCGTCGGCACCCGTCGCGCCAGCGACGGCACCACCCAGGTCCTGGTGACCCGCGCCAACGATGTCGGCGTCACCGACGACAGCAGCATCGACACCTGGCAACAGGCCTACATGATCGCCGGCAGCAAGCGCTCCGACGCGTACGGCATCGCCGAACTCAGCGGCGAGCGCGGTTTCGCCGTGACCGGTTCGGTGCAGCTCGGCGAAGGCAGCTTCATCTACGTGCTGCAACTCGACTGCCACGGACGGCAGATCTGGACCACCTTGCTCGACAACGCCGCGACCAGCCACCGCGCGACCGGCTATGACCTGATCGAAACCGGCGCGGTGATGCCGAGCAAGGCGACGCAGGGCGAACTGGTCGTGGTCGGCGAGGAAAACGACAAGGACGGCCGCACCCTCGGCCGCATCGCGCGCCTGGATGCGGCCGGCAACGTGCTGTGGGATCACCGTTACGACGGCAGCGGCGACTGGCCGGGCCTGCGTTTCCGCGCGGTCACCGAGAACCTCGCCAGCAGCGGCGGTTTCACCGACATCGTCGTGGCCGGCACCGCGCTGACCACCGATGCCAAGCGCGGCGGCCTGATGTTCCGCACCGACGCCAACGGCGCGCCGGTGTGCAGCAGCGTGTTGATCGACGGGCAGGACCATCGCGACTTCCACGGCCTGACCGCGTTGTTGAACGCGAACTACAGCGGCGAGACGGTCTCGGTCGGCGCCTCCACCGGGCTCGACGAAGGCAGCGCGTCGCAGGCCTATCTGGCCCGTTACGCCCGCTACAGTTGCCGGCCGCTGGTGCAGGCGAGCTGGGTCGATCGCGACCAGGCCAGCTTCACCGCCTTCGACGTGGTCGAAGCGCGCGGCCTGGACGGCCGCGAGGGCGCGGTCGCGGTGGTCGGCACCATCGCCGGCACCCAGGGCTTCCTGTTCGCGGCCAACACCGGCGACCTGCTGCGTTACGGCGGCCTGTCGCCGCGCCGTTTCGGCGACAAGTTCCGCGAAAGCCTGTACGCCATCGACCGCAAGAACGACCGCTTCATCCTCGCCGGTAACACCTTCAATGATTGGCAGGGCGTCGGCGACATCCAGGACTTCTACTTCGTCCAGGTCGATCCGGGCCTCAACACCGGCTGCGCCGATCTGTGGGACCCCGGCGCGTTCAGGCCGCAACTGCCATACAAGGAATTTCAGCCGCACCTGGAACGCATCCCGAAGTTCCAGCGGGTCGACACGCCGAGCGTGGAGGCCAGGGACTGGGGCTATGTCTGCGCGGTCGACCCGCCGGAAGGCTGCCCGGGCCTGATCAACAACGGCATCATCCAGCTCGGCGTGGCGCCGACCGGTCATCTCAACATCGAGTGTCCGAACATCGCCTTGTCGAGCGGCCGTTACGGCACCCGTCTGGTCGGCCTGCGCTACATGCCGACCAACGGCGAAGCCTCGGCGCCGGGCGCACCCTGCGAAGGCTGGGGCGTGGCGAACGCCGATCCGGCCGCGCCGGTGAGCGGGCGGACCTCGCGTTGCGCCGGCATCAGCAACGTGACCCTGGTGAGCTTCACCCCGACCACGAGCGCGGCGACCTCGGTGGTCACCGTCGGCAACACCTTCCGGGTGACCCATCAGTACACCCCGATCGCGGCGACGAGTTACCTGTACCGGGTCGACGTCAAGATCGAGAACATCGGCCGAACCACGGTCAAGGACCTGCGTTACACCCGGGGCATCGACTACGACGTGCCGCCGAATACGTTCTCGGAGTACATCACCCTGGCCGGGGCGTCGCCGTTCCTGCTGGCCTGGAACAACAACGGCTTCAATTCGCTCGATCCGCTCGCCGCCAACTCCGGCTTGTCCGGGCCGATGACCGACAACGGCCCCGGCGATCTGGGTTCGCACATGGACTTCCGCTTCGGTTCGCTCGCTCCGGGCGCGGCGCGCAGCTTCGTCACCTACTACGGTGCGGCGCCGACCCAGACCGCGGCGCTCAATGCGCTGTCGATCGTCGGCGCGGGGCTGTATTCGCTGGGCCAGACCAACTGGGACGGCCTCGGCGGCGCCGGCAACACCAGCCCGAACCCGGGCACCGCGGGCGCGGTCAACGGCGTGCCGGCGACCTTCATGTACGGCTTCAAGACCAACTGACGTTCGGCGGTATCGAACGTCATCGGGCGTCAAGCTCCGGGGGCCGTCGGCCCCCGGAGCGTTTGCGGCAGCGGTGCGCGCGCCAACCGCAGCCGCAGATGGACAAGGCCGGCGAGCAGGCACAGCGCGATCAGCGCCATCAGCCAGCGGGTGGTCGCGGCGAAGCGCAGGCGTTCGAGCAACAGCCCGGTCGACAAGGTCGCCAGCGGCATCGCGCCCATGGTCGCCGCCGAGAACCAAGTCATTTCGCGGCCCATGTGCTGCGCCGCGACGCTGCGCTGCAGCCACGACAGCGACTGGATGCCGTAGAAATTGGACGCGCCGGCGAGCAGGCAGAACGCGGCCAGCACCGTCGCCAGGCTGGCATTCCAGGCCAGCAGGCCATAGGCCAGTGCGGCCACCGCCCAACACGCGAGCAGTTTCGCAATGACCGCGGCCAGGCCGTTCGATGCGTGGCCGGCGAAGACCGCGGCCGCGGCGATGCCGGCGAACTGGGCGACATAGACCAGGAAATAGCGCGTATCGCCGTGTTCGACCAGCAGCACCGGCAGCAGGATCTGCATCGGTCCGAACACCAGCACCGTGCTGACCAACAGATACAGGTAATAGCTGCGCGGAATCGCCTGGAGCGACGCCGCGGCCGTCTGCGCCGGTGCGGCACCGGCTTCGCTCGCCTGGGCCGTCCGCCGCACCGGTCCGCGCCGGCGCACCGCGGCGAGCAACCACAGCGAGGCGGCGACGCTGAGCGCGTCGATCCCGAACGCGATCGCCAGGCCCTGGTTGTCGCTGGAGGCCAGGATCAGGCTGCCGGCGAGCATCGGCAGCAGCATCATCGCCAGGCTTGAGGCCACCGCGAACAAGGCGTTGCCGGCCGGCAGCAGGCCCTTGCGGATGTACAGCCCGAAGCTCGCGCGTCCGGCCGGGTAGGCGACCGCCCAGACGAGGCCGCCGAACAGGGCCAGGGCATAGATGAGTTCGATCGTCATCAGCCCGAACCAGGTCAGCAGGCCCATGCCGGCGTTGATCAGGACGTACAGCGCGCGGCAGATCCACAGCACCCGGATCGGGTTGGCGCGGTCGAGGAAGCCGCCGAAGAAGAACAGGAACAGCACGCTCGGCAAGGCTTCGATCGCCGCGGTCAGGCCGAGGTCGAAGGCGCTGCCGGTCAGGCGCATCACCAGGAACGGCAGCGCGATTAGGGTGAAGCTGGCGCCGAAGGTGGTGATCAGGTTGTCGAGCAACAGCCCGCCGAAACGCGGCTCGCGGCGGCCGATGCGCCACAGCTGCGCAGCCGTGGCGAAACGGTTGCGCGGACGGCGCGGCGGAGCACCAGGCGCCAGGCCGATCGGCGGAGCGGAGCGCTCGCTCACGGCGGTCGCAGGCGCCGGCGCGGCGAGCGGCGGCTCAGGGCTGGGCCGCGCCGGTGTGCGGCGCGCGTGCGCGGCGCAGGAAGAACAACTCGTCCTGGCGTTCGACCGCCAGGCCGTAGGCGCTGGCGATCGCGCGCAGCTTGCCGGCGTCGAGCCGCCAGACCGGTTCGACGTCGTCGATGCCGACATCCAGGGTCCACTGCATGCCGAGCCAGTGGGTCAGGATGAAACCGTCCGGCCGCAGCAAGTGCACCAGGGTCTCGAAATAGCGTTCGAGATGGCGCTGGCAGCAGGCGAAGCTGGCGAGGTTGTTGTCGAGGATGCAGTCGAAGCTGGCCGCCTCGAAGCGGCGGGCGAAGTCGTCGCTGTGCTTGTTGAGCAGATGCACCGAGTAGCGCGGCAGGCCGAGTGCGTTGCCGTGTTCCCACTCGTTGCAGGCCACCGTCACCGAGACGATGCCGCGCACCTTGCCGGCCAGCAGCCGCGCCACCGACGAATTGCCGGTGCCTACGTGCAGGATATCGCGCTCGCCCAGGTCGGCGGCGGCCAGCCAGCGGTTGATCGCGGCCTGGTCCTCGGTCGGTTCGCACGACGAATAGTCGAGCAGGGGCCAGCTCGCGAACCGATCGGCCGCGTCGTGGGTGGCGACGTCCGGCTCGCGTCCGCAGTCGATGCGCTGCGCGCCGATGTCGAAGCGCGGACGGAACGCAGGGGCGGCGTGAGCGGAGTGCGGCGTCGGGGGAGTGTTCATCATGGCCGGGGGATAAGACGGTTCGGTTTCGATTCTTCATCGATCCTCGATCGCATGTCGAGCGAGCAACGCTACAACGATCGTCGAACTGCTTGCCGTCGTCACAGAATAAAACCCTTGCTGCTTTCATTCTCTATTGAGAAAACGCGACAACGTATTGCGTTTCGACCGAGCAACCCTTAACCCCACCACGTCCTGCCCAACGTAGTTCCCCCACAAGCACCAGGCGTGCGGGGCCGCGCATACGCGCGGCGACCCGTATCGACGCGTCCGGTCTGCCAATCAGACCCTGCGAGCGTGACTGCGCATCGACGATGCCGCGGCCGCGTATCGCGCTGCCGGATGCATCGCCCCATGTTGAGCCAGCTCGTCCTGACCGGCCTCGTCGGTTTCTCCACCCTCGTGCTGTTGTGCTGCCTGGTGTTCCTGGCCGGATGGGCGCTGTTCAAGGCGGTGCGGCGGCCGGCCGCGCCGACTCTCGCCCACTATCCCTTCGTCTCGATCCTGGTGCCGTTCTACAACGAGCCCGAGGCCTCGTTCCTGATGACGCTGGACGCGATCGAGCGCGCCGACTACCCGGGCCGCATCGAAGTGCTGCTGGTCGACGACGGCTCGACCAATTCCACCCCGGCCACAGTGGCCGCCTGGTTGGCGCAACCGCGCGACAAGACCTATCGCCTGATCTCGCTAGCGCGCAACGGCGGCGCCAAGGGCCTGGCGCTCGATGCGGCCTTGCCGCAGCTGTCGGCCGAGTCCGACGTGGTCACGGTGATCGACAGCGACACGGTGATCATGCCGTGCTCGCTGCGCCGCGCGGTCGAGGCCTTGTACAGCTCGCCGCGCCACGCCGCCGCCTGCGGCCTGATCGTGCCGGCGGGGCGGCATAACTCTTGGTTGCACCGCCTGCAGTTCTACGAGCACGTCGGAGCGCTCGCCGCGATCCGCTACGTGCAGAGCAAGATCGGCGTGGTCAACGTGGTCGCCGGCGCGTTCTCGCTGCATCGCACGCAGGTGATCCGCGAACTCGGCGGCTGGGGCGAATGGCTGGTCGAGGACATCGCCTGGACCTGGCGCGCGCTCGCACACGGTTACTCGATCGCCTACGCGCCGGACGCGATCGCCTACACCATCTGCCCCTCGACCTTCTTCGGCCTGTTCCGCCAGCGCCGGCGCTGGGCGCGCGGGCGCCTGGAATCGTTCCGCGTGGCCTGGAGCATCTCCTGGCCGCGGACCATGAAGATGCTGCCGTGGTGGCTGCTGTGGGCGCAGTCGGCGCTGGTGCCGACCTTGTTGCTGCTGATCGCCGGCGCCTCGATCTACCGCAGCCCGACCCTGCTCGGCATCGCCGCCCTCAATTGGTGGCTGATGGCGCTGCTCAATTTCATCGCGGTGATGCAGGCGCGCACGCGCCTGCAACTCGGGCCGCTCGACCTGGTGCTGGTGTCGATCTGCAACACGGTGATCGACGTATTGTTGCTGCCGGCCAACGTGATCGGGCTGATCGACGAACTGCGCGGCCATCGCAAGACTTGGCTGACACGCTGAACGGAGCAGGGCATGGACTATCACCGCTTCCTCGCCGATCGCCCGCGCAGCTATCTCGGCCGCGGATCGCCGGACCGGCGCCGGCTGGCGCTGACCTTCGACGACGGCCCCGGCCGCGCCACGCCGGCGTTGTTGTCGGCCCTGGCCGAACTCGAGGTTGCCGCGACCTTCTTCTGCGTCGGCGAGGCCGCGCGCGCGCAACCGGCCTTGATCGAACGCATCCTTCGCGACGGCCACGAGATCGGCAACCACTCGCTGAGCCATGCCGACGCGCGCGGCTTCGGCGTCGAGGACTGGATCGCGAGCGAAATCCATCCGGCCGCGACGGCCTTGCGCGAGGCCGGCGTGGCCGAGGCGCCGCGGCTGTTCCGCCCGGCCTACGGCGAAATTGCGCCGGGGCAGGTCGATGCGCTCGCCGGCCTGGGCTATACCGTGGTCGGCTGGTCGGTCGACCCGCGCGATTGGCTGGAACCGCAGGCGCCGGGCTACGTGTCCTGCGTGGTCGAGTCGGTGCTGGCGCGCATCCACCCCGGCGCGATCGTGCTGCTGCACGACGGCGACGACGAGCATGGCCATGCCCGTCACGGCATCGTCGAGATCGTGCGCCGGCTCGTGCCGGCCCTGCGCGGGCAGGGGTACGGCTTCGCCCGGGTCGGCGAGTTCCTGCCCGCGGAGGCGGCGCGGTCGCGGACGAGCGGCTAGGACGCGTCATCGACGCCGCGCCCATGCGCACATCGACAACCGACCGGGCGGCGTCTTCGGCGGCTGGCCGGGTCTGCTTGGGCCGAGCCAGCGAGCCTTGTGGCGAGGGCGGCCGTTTGCATGCGCTCGAAATCCCTGCCGACAGCACGCAAGGCCGTGAGCTGCGACAGGCCGGTGCCGCATTCCGCCTGTGATGCGCATCCGGGAACGAACAAACGACGAGGTTCGAGGTAAGGGATGCCGCCGCACTGCCTCGTCCATACAGGCGCTGTGCCGTCGTTTCATCGTCCATCACATGGAGAGTCTAAAGACAATGAATGCATTGAAGCTGGTGTTGGCCGCGGCGCTCGGCGCCTCGACGCTCGTAAGTGCGGGCAGTGCCTCCGCGGTGGCTCCGTCCCCCGATTCGGTGGTGTATTTCCGGCAGTTGTGGGACAACGCGATGCTGTTCGCGTATCGCGGGCAGGGTGCGTTCGCGCAGTCGATCTGCGATGTCTACCGCTCGCAGGTCTGGCCGGACCCGGGCGCCAACGAAGTCGTGCCGCTGCTGCACTACCAGTGCCGGGTGAGCGTGGTGAACATCGTCGTGCACCACACCAACCCCTTGCCGTTCCCGCTGCGGTAAGCGGCGCAGCGCCGGCGCACGACGGCCAAGCCTGCCGAGCCTGCCGAGCGCCGGCAATGCCAGGTGCGCGCCCCGGAGACCGGGGCGCCCTGTTGCCCGAACGCGGTGCCGCAGTGCGAGAGCCGAGGGAGCCGAGGCCGCGCCTGAGCTTGCATACTCCGGGGCGCGAGGGCGCAGTCCTGCGGCTTCGTTAGCGCGGGCAGCAACGCGGTTTATGGCGAGGAGATGCCGATGTCGGATTTCACCAAGGTTCGCTACACGTTGGCGGTCCTCGACCTGGCCCGGTCCACCGACTACTACGTGTCCGTTCTCGGCCAGGGCATCGATTTCACCGCGCCCGGCTGGAGCTTTCTGTCCCGCGGAAGCTTCCGGGTGATGCTCGGCGAGTGCGCGGACGCGGTTCCGCCCGCGGAGCTGGGCGACCATTCGTGGTACGGCTACGCGACCGTGTCGGACGCTGCCGCCCTGTTCGCCGAATACCGGGCTGCGGGCGCCGAGTTCACTCAGCCGCTGTCGGACAAGCCCTGGGGCATGCGCGAGTTCGGTGTCCGCACCATCGACGGCCATCGGATCATGTTCGGACAAGAGCTGTAGTCACGGGCGCTGCCGGCCCTTCGGGCGGCCGAGGGCTTGGCCCGGGTTCGCGGGAGTCGGGCCGGCCGGGGACATCCTCCGAATCTCCCGCCACAGTAGGGAAGGCGTCCGGGTCTGCGGTGCGCAGGCGCGGCTGCACACGCGTCGCGTCGCCTGCCGGCCCGTTCCGGCCATGGGGGCGAGGCCATGCGCGGAAGGGCTGGATGCGCAGACGCGAAAAAGCCGGCGCAAGGCCGGCTTAGTCAGAAACACTCTCAGCATTGGTCGGGGAGACAGGATTCGAACCTGCGACCTCTACGTCCCGAACGTAGCGCTCTACCAGACTGAGCTACACCCCGACTGCTGAGCCGCAAATTCTAGCGACTCCCCCCCGGCCGGCGCAAGGGGTCTGTCGATCGGGCGAGCAGGGAGCGGGGGCGGCCGTTAAACTGTGGCGCTTTCCAACCCCCAAGCTCGTTGTCGGCGCGGCCGACGTATTGGAGTTCCGCTTGATCAAGCCTCGTACCCCGCCGGGAGTCATGGAGCTGCTGCCCCGCGACCAGATCGCCTTCCAGCGCATGCTGGACACGATCCGGCGCAATTTCGAGCGTTTCGGCTTCCTGCCCGTGGAAACCCCGGTCATGGAGCTGTCGGAGGTGCTGCTGACCAAGTCGGGCGGCGAAACCGAGCGCCAGGTCTATTTCGTCCAGTCCACCGGCTCGCTGGAGAAGAGCGCGCAGTCCGGCGAGCGCGGGGTGCCTGAAATGGCGCTGCGCTTCGACCTGACCGTGCCGCTGGCGCGCTACGTGGCCGAGCACGAGCACGAGCTGGCGTTCCCGTTCCGCCGCTACCAGATGCAGCGCGTGTACCGCGGCGAGCGCCAGCAGCGCGGCCGGTTCCGCGAGTTCTACCAGTGCGACATCGACGTGATCGGCAAGGACAGCCTCAGCGTGCGCTACGACGCCGAGCTGCCGGCGGCGATCTATGCGGTGTTTTCCGAGCTCGACATCGGGCCGTTCACGATCCAGCTCAACAATCGCAAACTGCTGCGCGGCTTCTTCGAGGCCCAGGGCGTCGCCGACGGCGGCCTGCAGGCGCTGGTGCTGCGCGAGGTCGACAAGCTCGACAAGCGCGGCCCGGACTACGTGCGCGAAACCCTGACCGGTCCGGAGTTCGGCCTGGCCGCGGATGCGGTCGCGACCATCCTCGACTTCGTCGCGGTGCGTTCGAACTCGCACGCCGACGCGCTGGCCAGGCTGGCCGCGCTGGGCGAGGGCAACGAGGCCCTGCGCGAAGGCGCGGCCGAGCTGCGCGAGGTGCTGGAGCTGATCCGCGCGCTGGGCGTGCCGGAAAAGAACTACGCCCTCAACTTCTCGATCGCGCGCGGCCTGGACTACTACACCGGCACGGTCTACGAGACCACCCTCGACGACTTCCCGCAGATCGGCTCGATTTGTTCGGGCGGGCGCTACGAGGACCTGGCCAGCCACTACACCAAGTCCAAGCTGCCGGGCGTCGGCATTTCGATCGGCCTGACCCGTTTGTTCTGGCAGTTGCAGGAAGCCGGCCTGGTCAGCACCGCCGACAGCAGCGTGCAGGTGCTGGTCACCCAGATGGACGACGCGCACCTGCCGCACTGCCTGGCGGTGGCCAACGAGTTGCGCCACGGCGGCCTCAACACCGAAGTGGTGATGGAGACCTCCAAGCTCGGCAAGCAGTTCAAGTACGCCGACCGCGCCGGCATCCGCTTCGTGGTGGTGCTGGGCGAGGACGAAATCGCCAAGGGCACGGCGACGGTCAAGGACCTGCGCCGCGAAGACCAGTTCGAGGTGTCGCGCGCCGAGCTGGCGCGCACGCTGCGGGTCGAACTGGAGCAGTCGCGGGTCATGAAGTGATCCCGGCCCGTGCAGGCCGGGCCGGCGCGGCGGATCGGACGATCCGCGCGGCGGCCTGCTGCACGGCGGGTCCGCGGCGGCGGGCGCGCGGGTTCGCGTCCGCGGCCGTTTCCGTGGTTCGTCCCGCACCGGATCGCGATCCGGCGCGGATGCGGGCCGACTCCATGCCGCGGCGCAATGACGCTGTCGCGGTTCCCATCGTTCCATTGACGCACCGACTCCCGAGTACGCTCGGCCGGGCTGCACCGTTCGCGGCGTGAGCGCGGCCGTTCAGATGATCGCCAGGGTGCGAGGCGAGGTTACAACTTGAACAAGATCCAACTCGATGGCCGTTCGCTGACGCGTTCGCAGCTCGTGGCCGTGGCTTACGGCGCCCAGGTCGAACTGGCCGCGGCGCAGCTGCCGGCGGTGGCCCGCGCGGCCGACTTCCTGGCCGAACAGGTGCGCCGCGAAGAACCGATCTACGGCGTGTCCACCGGCTTCGGCAGCAACGCCGACCGGCTGCTCGGCGCGCACCACCTGCGCGACCAGTTGCCGGGCGCCAAGCGCAATCAAGAAACCCTGCACGAAGAGCTGCAGCGCAACCTGATCGTCACCCACGCGGTCTGCGTCGGCGAGCCGTTCGCCCCGGAGATCGTGCGCGCGATGCTGTGCATCCGCATCAACACCCTGATGCGCGGCCACTCCGGGATCCGCGTGCAGACCCTGCAGGCGCTCGCGGCGATGCTCAACGCCGGCATCGTGCCGGTGGTTCCGCAGTTGGGTTCGGTCGGCGCCAGCGGCGACCTGGCGCCGTTGTCGCACCTGGCCATCGTGCTGCTCGGGGGCGGCGAAGCCTTCTATGACGGCCGGCGCATGCCGGGCGCGGAAGCGCTGCAGCTGGCCGGGCTGACCCCGGTCAAGCTGTCCTACAAGGAAGGCCTGGCGCTCAACAACGGCACCGCGCAGATGCTCGCCTGCGGCGTGCTCGCGCTTGCCCGCCTGGAAGACCTGCTCGACACCGCCGACCTCGCCGCGGCGATGACCATCGACGCTTTCGCCGGCCGCCTGGGCGCCTTCGCCGAGGCCGTGCACGACCTGCGTCCGCACCCGGGCCAGGTCGAGGTCGCCGCCAACCTGCGCCGCCTGCTCGAAGGCTCGACCCTCGCCGACATTCCCTATCACCTGGTGCCGCGCTTCCGTCCCTGGCTGCCGCAGAGCTGGGACACCGAACAGTCGCAGCAGCTCAGCTTCGACATCGGCTGGGACTGGGTGCCTTTCAGCCAGCGCCACGGCCGCGAGAAGTTCTATACCCGGTTCCGCCCGTTCCGCGGCGGCAAGAAGCACCAGCCGCAGGACAGCTACTCGCTGCGCTGCATCCCGCAGGTGCACGGCGCGGTGCGCGATGCCATCGCCCAGGCCGCGCGCGTGCTCGAGATCGAACTCAATTCGCTGACCGACAACCCGATCGTGTTCCCGGACGCGCAGGCCGAGCACGTCGAGCAGCAAGTGATCTCGGCTGGCCATTTCCACGGCATGCCGCTGGCGCTGGCGATGAGCTACGTCAAGGCGGCGATCCCGGTGCTGGCGAGCATTTCAGAGCGCCGCCTCAACAAGCTGGTCGACCCGGCCACCAACGACGGCTTGCCGGGCTTCCTGATCGGCAACGAGGATGCGACCGAGTCGGGCCACATGATCGTGCAGTACACCGCCGCGGCCATCGTCAACGACCTCGCCAGCCGCGCCCATCCGGCTTCGGTGTATTCGATCCCGACCAGCGCCAACGCCGAGGACCACGTTTCGATGGGCGCCAACGAGGCCCGCCACGTGCTGGCGATGACTGAGGACCTCGGTAAGGTGCTCGCGCTGGAACTGTACACCGCCGCCCAGGCGCTGGACCTGCGCCGCGACATGATCAACGCCGCCCGCGATCTGGCCGACCGCGCCGATGCCGACACCCTGGCCGCCAAGATTTCCGGCGGCCCGGTCGGCGACAGCGCCGATCACCCGGGATTCCTCGCCGAGGTCGAAGGCCTGCGCGCCGAATTGGCCGCCGCCGAGGAGTTCCGCCCGGGCAAGGCGGTCGCCGCGGCGCACGCCAGGCTGCGCGAAGCCATCGCCTTCCTCGACCGCGACCGCGCGCTCGACGGCGAAGTCGCCACCGCCGTGCAACTGGTCCACGAAGGCACCCTGATCGCCGCGGCGCGCGCCGCGATGCAGAACTAAAGCCGCACCTGTGTCGAAGCCCCTCTCCCGCCGGCGGGAGAGGGGTTGGCGTGAGGGTGGGGGCCGCTGCGCCCCAACCCCAAGACATCGCCGCCCACCGAATCGTTGTTCCCCGGCAGGAGCCCAGGATGCAGACGATCTTCCACAACGACCGCGTCTTCAGCGTCGACGGCTTGCTGGCGCCGTCCGAGTGCGAGGCCTTGATCGCGCTTGCCGAAGGCCAAGGCTTCGAATCGGCCGGCGTGCGCACCCCGTCGGGCGAGCAGAAAAGCCTGCAGCACGTGCGCAATAACGAACGCGTAGTGTTCGAGTCGCCGGCCTGGGCCGAGCGGCTGTGGCAGCGGTTGTCCGCGCTCGAACTGCCGGTGCTCGAGGGCGAGCGCGCGGCCGGCCTGCCGAGAGCGCTGCGCTTCTACAAATACTCGCCGGGCCAGCGGTTCCGCATGCACAAGGACGGCCCCTGGAGCGAAGACGGCCGGTCGAGCCGGCTGACCTTGCTGGTGTATCTCAACGACGATTTCGCCGGCGGCGAGACCGACTTCCGCCAGTTCAAGGTGGTGCCGAAGACCGGCGCCGGCCTGCTGTTCGTGCACGACACCTGGCACGAAGGCGCCGCGGTGCTCGAAGGCGTCAAGTACGCGCTGCGGTCCGATGTGATGTACGGCCGGTGACGCGCAGCTGGCGACTGCGGGGCTGAGCCGCATCGCGCGGTCCGCGCAATCGCCGGCTCCGGCTCACGCCTGCACCGCCGCCCCCCACACCCGCACGCAGTCGCGCCCGTCGGCCTTGGCCAGGTACAGGGCCTGGTCGGCGAACTGCAACGCCGCTTCCACGCCCATGTCCGCATCCGGTGCGATCTCGTGCACGCCGATGCTGGCGGTGACCGGGATGTCGTGGCTGCGGCTGGGGCAGGGCTGCGAGCTCAGGCGCAGCCGCAGCGCCTCGGCGACCTGCGCGCCGGCGTCGAGGTCCTGGTCGGGCAGCACCGCGACGAATTCCTCGCCGCCGAAACGGGCCAGCAGGGCATGGTGCGGGATCAGGATCTGCGCGATCAGGCCCGCCGCCCAGCGCAGGCATTCGTCGCCCACCAGGTGGCCGTGGTGGTCGTTGATCTGCTTGAAGTGGTCCAGGTCGATCATCATCAGCACCAGCGGCCGGTGCTGGCGCCGCGAGCGGTGCAGCAAGGCCTCGAAGGCCTCGCGGAAATGACTGCGGTTGTGCAGGCCGGTCAGGCCGTCGCGCTGGCTGGTCTCGCGCAGGCGCGCGTGCGCGTCCTCGAGCAGGGCCAGGGTGCTGCGCAGCTCGGTGGTGCGCTGCTCGACCTTGTGTTCGAGTTGCTCCTTGGCCTCGCGCACGATGCGTTCGTTCTCGTTGCGCAGCGAGGCGTAGCGATAGCCCAGCGCGACCGACAGCAGCAGCATTTCCAGCGCCGAGCCGATCTGCACGCCGTATTCGGTGATGAACATCTTCGGCAGCAGATCGAAGGCGATCGCCGCGAACATGCCGGTGCCGAGCAGGAACGCCGACCAGGCCAGCAGGAACAGGCGCGCCGGCTTGTAGCCGCGGCGCATCACCACGATGCCTTCGACCGCGATCCAGGCGATGCTGACGAACACCGCCGCCGAGGCGATCGGCGTGGCGATGCGGTAGGGCAGCTGGGTCGCGGCGATGCCGAGCAGGACGAAGAACCCGATCATGCCCAGGCCGACGTAGTCGCCGAAGCGCCAGCGCCGGCGCAGGCTGAGGAAGTTGCGCGCGAACTGTTGCATGCCGATCTGGGCCAGGCAGATCGACAAGGGCACCGAGTGGTCGGCGAGCCACGGCGAACGCGGCCACAGATACTCGAAGCCGAGGCCGTTGAGGGTCAGCAGCACCAGGCCGAAGGCGCAGATGTGGAACAGGTACCAGAAGTAGCTGGAATCGCGCAGGCTCAGCCACAGCACCAGGTTGTAGAAGAACAGCGCGACCAGGATGCCGTAGTACAGGCCGATGCCGAACTGGGCGTCGCGCGCGAGTTCGGTGAACGCGCTCGGCGTGTACAGCGTAAGCGGCACCTGCATCGAGCTGTCGCTGCGCACGCGCACGAAGATGTCGACCGGCTGGTCGGCCGGCAGGTCGATCCAGAAATTGGGATGGCGGTAGCGGATCGCGCGCGAGGCGAACAACTGGCTGTCGCCGCCGACCTGATGGGTCGAGGCGCCGTCGCGCGTGCGGGTGTAGACGTCGAGGCGGTCGCTCAGCGCGAACTGCTGCACCAGCAGCCAGCGCGGCACCTCGCCGTTGCGGTTCACCGCGGCCACGTGGAACCAGTAAGCGCCGCGCTGGAAGCCGAACGAGCCGTTGCCGTTGGGCAGCGGCCGGTAGCGCTTTTCCGCGAGCGCCCGGCGCGCGCCGTCGAGGTCGAGGCGGCCACCGGTGTCGTGGTAGTAACGGGTGAACGGCGCGAGCTCGACCTCGCGGGTGCTGCGCTCCAGGTTCAGCACGCTCTGCGCCGAGGCCGGCGCGAACAGCATGGCGGCGAGCAGGCAGAGCCAGGCCCACCCGGCCCAGCGGCGCTGGGGCGAGGCGGGGCGGCTCGGTGCGGCGGCGAGGGCAGGGTTGATATTCATCTTCCGTGGCGGTGGCGGACACAGGCCTTTGCGTCGCGGTGGCGGGAGCGTCGGGGGACAGCGGTCGCGCGGCGCCTCGACCCCGGGCAGGGCGCGGGTCCGGGCGCATCTGAGTCTTAACGCAATTCCTCGCCGCGACAGGCCGGCTTGACGAAAGTCGGCCGGATCGATAATGTATTAACGCGTTAGTACATTAATGCATTGAACTATCGGGCATCGGCCCGCGCCTCTCCGGTCGCGGCCGACTGCCCTGCACCCCAACCGCCCAACCGACCGAGTTCTCCGCAATGAAGCGCCGCGCCAACGACACCGAGCAGACCGAGGATGCGATCGCCGATTTGGCGGTGGCCCTGGCCGGCCTGCGCAGCGCCGAACAGGTGCGGGCCTTCCTCGAGGACCTGTGCACGCCGGCCGAGCTGGAGGCGATGAGCGATCGCTGGCGGGTCGTGCCTCTGCTCAACGAAGGCGTGCCGTATCGCGAAATCCACGACCGCACCCAGGTCAGCGTGACCACGATCGGGCGCGTCGCCCGCGTGCTCGAGCGCGGCACCGGCGGCTACGGCGCGGCCCTGCACCGGCGCGCCGCGCGACATCGCTGACCCCGTTCGCGCCTTCGCTTCCCGCGGGCACGCCGCCATCGGCCTGCCGCCTCTTTCCCGCACCGACCGCCCCCTTCCGAGACCCGTTCATGAGCCCTCCCGCCAGCGCCGCCGCGCGTGACCGCTTGCGCATCGCGATCCAGAAATCCGGCCGTCTCGCCGAGCCGGCGCGTGCGTTGCTGGCCGCTTGCGGCCTGAGCTGGCGCGAGAGTCGCGATCGTTTGTTCTGCTACGGCGAAACCCTGCCGGTCGACCTGCTGCTGGTGCGCGACGACGACATTCCCGGCCTGATCGCCGACGGCGTCTGCGACCTCGGGGTCGTCGGGCGCAACGTCCTGCTCGAACAGGACGGCGACCGCCGTGGCAACGGCCGCGAATCGGCGTTCCGCGAGTGGCGCGCGCTCGGCTTCGGCGGCTGCCGGCTGGCGCTGGCCGTGCCCGAGGCCTGGCACTGGGAAGGCCCGCAGCAACTGGCCGGCAAGCGCATCGCCACCAGCTATCCGGCGCTGCTGTCGCAGTGGCTGGCCGGCGAGGGCGTCGACGCCCAGGTCGTGCTGCTGTCGGGCTCGGTCGAAATCGCCCCGCGCCTGGGCCAGGCCGAGGCGATCTGCGATCTGGTGTCGAGCGGCGCGACCCTGTCGGCCAACCAGCTCAAGCCGGTGCAGACCCTGATCGAAAGCGAGGCGGTGCTGGCCGGCCCGGCCGGCGGCTTCGACGACGTGCGCGGCGAACTGGCCGACCTGCTGCTGCGCCGCCTCGACGGCGCGCTGCGGGTGCGCAACAGCAAGCTGCTGATGTTCCAGGCGCCGCGCAACTTGCTCGACGAACTGCTGCCGCTGCTGCCCGATGCCGAGCCGCCGACGGTGATGAGCCTGGACAACGGCGATGGCGTGGCCCTGCAAGCGCTGTGCCACGGCGCGGTGACCTGGCAGCGGCTGGAAGAACTCAAGCGCGCCGGCGCGCGCGGGCTGATGGTGGTGCCGGTCGAGGGCATGCTGGCATGACCGCGAAGATGCAACGGCTCGACTGGAACGCGCTCGACGACGCCGCGCGCGAACAGGCGCTGCGCCGTCCCGCCCAGCAGACCCGGGCCTCGACCGCGGCCGCGGTGGCCGAGATCGTCGAAGCGGTGCGCCGCGACGGCGACGCCGCGCTGCGCCGGTATGCCGAACGTTTCGACGGCGCCGCGCCCGAGCGCTTCGCGGTCGATGCGGCCGAGTTCGACGCCGCCGAGGCCTCGCTGACGCCGGCCTTGCGCGCGGCGATCGACGAGGCCGCCGAACGCATCGCGCTGTTCCACGACGCCGGCATGACCGAGCCGTACGCGATCGACACCGCCGACGGCGTGCGCTGCGAACGCATCCTGCGGCCGATCCGCCGGGTCGGCCTGTACGTGCCGGCCGGCTCGGCGCCGCTGCCCTCGACCGCGCTGATGCTGGCCATACCGGCCGACCTGGCCGGTTGCCGCGAAATCGCCCTGTGCACGCCGCCGCGCCGCGACGGCAGCGCCGACCCGGCGGTGCTCTACGCCGCGCGCCGCTGCGGGGTGACCCGGGTGTTCAAGCTCGGCGGCGCCCAGGCGATCGCGGCGATGGCCTTCGGTACCGAAAGCATCGGCAAGTGCGACAAGCTGTTCGGGCCCGGCAACGCCTACGTCACCGAGGCCAAGCGCCAGGTCGCGCTGATCGAGGGCGGGGCGGCGATCGACCTGCCGGCCGGGCCATCGGAAGTGCTGGTGATCGCCGATGCCGGCGCGCGCGCCGACTTCGTCGCCGCCGACCTGTTGTCGCAGGCCGAACACGGCCCGGACTCGCAAGTGCTGCTGCTGAGCGACGACGAGGCCCTGCTCGATGCGGTCGACCTCGAACTCGAAACCCAATTGGCCCGGCTGTCGCGCGCCGACACCGCGCGTGCGGCCCTGCAATCCTCGCGTTCGATCCGGGTCGATTCGATCGAACGCGCGCTCGAAGTCAGCAACCGCTACGCCCCCGAGCACTTGATCCTGGCCCTGCGCGATGCGCGCGAGTGGCTGCCGGAAGTCGAGGCGGCCGGTTCGGTGTTCCTCGGCGACTGGGCGCCGGAAGCGCTGGGCGATTACTGCAGCGGCACCAACCACGTGCTGCCGACCAGCGGCGCGGCGCGTTACGCCAGCGGCGTCAACGTCGCCAGCTTCCAGGTCGCGATCACGGTGCAGGAAGTGCAGCCGCGCGGCCTGCTGGCGATCGGGCCGTGCGCGGTCGAGCTGGCCTCGGCCGAAGGCCTGGACGCGCATCGCGAGGCGGTGGCCGTACGCTTGCGGGCGGTGGCGGCATGAGCGGCGCGAACGCAACGGACCGGATCGACATGAACGACGACAACCCTTTGAACCTGTTGCGCGACGACCTGCGCGACTTCGCCGGCTACAGCTCGGCGCGCAGCGAAAAGCGCAGCGGCCGGGTCTGGCTCAACGCCAACGAGGCCGCCTGGCCGAGCGTCGCCGACGGCGAAGGTTCGGTGCGCCGCTATCCCGACCCGCAACCGCAGCGCCTGCGCGAAACCTTGGCCGGACTGTACGGCTGCGAGCCGCAGCAACTCCTGGCCGGGCGCGGCAGCGACGAGGCGATCGACCTGCTGGTGCGCGCGCTGTGCCGCCCGGGCGGCGACGCCATCGTGCTGACGCCGCCGACCTTCGGCATGTACGCGGTCAACGCGCGCCTGCACGGCACCCGCACCGTCGAAGTCGCGCTGCGCGACACGCCGGCCGGTTTCGTCTGCGATTTCGCCGCGGTCGCCGAGGCGGCCGAGCGCGAGCAGGCCCGGCTGGTGTTCCTGTGCTCGCCCGGCAACCCCTCGGGTACCTTGCTGCCGCTGGCCGAGATCGACGCGCTGGCCCTGCGCCTGCGCGGCCGCGCCCTGGTCGTGGTCGACGAGGCGTATCTCGAATTCGCCGACGGCGGCTCGGCGGTGAGCCTGCTCGCCGCGCGCCGCAATATCGCAGTGCTGCGGACCTTGTCGAAGGCGCACGCGCTGGCCGCGGCGCGGATCGGCAGCGTGATCGCCGATGCCGAGCTGATCGCCGCATTGCAGCGCTGCCAGGCGCCGTATCCGCTGCCCACGCCGTGCGTGAACCTGGCCCTGCGCGCCCTGGCCGAGGTGCCGCGCAACACCACCAAGGCCCGCGTGGTCACCGCGATCGGCGAGCGCGAACGCCTGTACGCGGCCTTGCAGGCTTTGCCCGGGGTGCTCCAGGTCTATCCCTCGCAGGCCAACTTCCTGCTCGCCCGTTTCGACGATGCCCAAGCGGCGTTCGACGCCCTGCTCGACGCCGGGATGGTGGTGCGCGACATGCGCGCCGCGCCGCAGCTCGGCAATGCCTTGCGCATCAGCCTGGGCACGCCGGAGCAGAACGCGGCGGTGATCGAGGTGCTGACCCGCACGGCGCAGATGCGCGGAGTGGCGGCATGAGCGCGCTGACGCCGATCCTGTTCGTCGACCGCGACGGCACCCTGATCGAGGAGCCGGCCGATTTCCAGATCGACAGCTACGCCAAGCTGCGTTTCGTGCGCGGGGTGATCCCGGCGATGCTGAAGCTGCGCGACGCCGGCTACCAGTTCGTGATGGTCACCAACCAGGACGGCCTCGGCACCGAGGCGTATCCGCGCTGGAGTTTCGACGGCCCGCACCAGTTGATGATGCAGGTGTTCGAAAGCCAGGGCATCGTGTTCCGCGAGGTGCTCATCGACACCAGTTTCCCGGCCGAGAACCTGCCCACCCGCAAGCCCGGCATCGGTCTGGCGCTGCCGCTGTTGAAGGACCGCGGCATCGACTGGGCGCGCTCGGCGATGGTCGGCGACCGCGAGACCGACAACGGCTTCGCCGCCAACCTCGGCATCCGCGCGTTCCAGCTGCGCACCGGGCAGTTCGGCGGCGAGTGGGACTGGGCCGGCATCGCCCACGCCCTGGCCGACTGCCCGCGCACCGCGCGGGTGCAGCGCAATACCCGCGAGACCCGGATCGAGGTCGCGGTCGACCTGGACCGCGTCGCCGAACCCAAGGTCCACACCGGCCTGGGCTTCTTCGACCACATGCTCGAACAGATCGGCAAGCACGGCGGTTTCGCCCTGGAGCTGCGCTGCGAGGGCGACCTGCACATCGACGAGCACCACACCATCGAAGACAGCGCGCTGGCGCTGGGGCAGGCCCTGCGCGAGGCGCTCGGCGACAAGCGCGGCATCGGCCGCTACGGCTTCGACGCGGTGGCGGCGGGCGGTTCGGAGCGTGCGGGCGAGGAAAGCACACTTCAGCGAGTCGCAACCGAAGAAAGCACATTTGCGGAAAGCACACTTCAAGAAAGCACACCAGGCCGACACACCGTCGTATTGCCGATGGACGAAACGCTGGCGCGCGCGGCGCTGGATTTCTCCGGCCGCCCGTATTTCGTGTTTTCCGGCACCTTCGCGCGCGAGCGGGTCGGCGATTTCCCGACCGAACTGGTCGCGCATTTCTTCCGTTCGCTGTGCGAAACCGCCGGGCTCAACCTGAATCTGAACGTGGAAGGTGATAACGATCACCACAAGGTTGAGGCTTGCTTCAAATCCGTGGCGCGCGCGCTGCGCCAGGCGATCCGCCGCGAAGGTCGCGAATTGCCGAGTACCAAAGGGGTCCTGTGATGTCGTGGGTGGTAGTCGTCGACTCGGGTGGGGGGAACATCGGCTCGGTGCGTTATGCATTGGAGCGGCTGGGTGCGCGTTCGATCCTGAGCGCCGACCCCGCAACGATCGCCTCGGCCGATCGCGTGATCCTGCCGGGCGTGGGCGCAGCTGCCCCCGCGATGGCGAGGTTGCGGGAACGGGGCCTGGTCGATCCGATCCGCCGCTTGCAGCAGCCGTTGCTCGGGATCTGCCTGGGCATGCAGCTGCTGTACGAGTCCTCGGAGGAGGGCGAGGTCGAGTGCCTCGGACTCCTTCCGGGCCGGATCACCAGGCTGCAATCAGGACCAGGAGTACGTGTGCCTCACATGGGCTGGAATTTCCTCGACAAATGCGAAACGCCCACCGGCGCCCCGGGATTGTTGACCGGCATCGGCGAGCGCGACCAAGCCTATTTCGTCCACAGTTACGCCGCGCCGCTGACCTCGGACACCCTGGCCAGCGCCAGCTACGGCCGCAGCTTCACTGCGGTCGCCGGGCGCGGGCGTTGCTACGGCGCCCAGTTCCATCCGGAGCGCTCGGCCGCCGTCGGCTCGCGCCTGCTCGCCAATTTCCTGGCGTTGGAGGCGTGAACATGGGCAACAGCACGCTATATCCCGCGATCGACGTTCGCGACGGTCGGGTCGTCCGCCTGCACCAGGGCGACTACGCCCAGGAGACCCGTTACGAGACCGAGCCGCTCGCCCTGGCCACGCGCTACGCCGAGGCCGGCGCCAAGTGGCTGCACCTGATCGACCTCGACGCCGCCCGCTACGGCGGCTATACCCTGGCGCCGTTGTTGCGCGCGATCACCACCTCCAGCTGGATGCGCGTGCAGACCGGCGGCGGGGTGCGCAGCGAGGCCGACGTCGAGGCCATCCTCGACGCCGGCGCGGACCGGGTCGTGGTCGGTTCGCTGGCGATCAAAGAACCCGAGCTGGTGATCGGCTGGCTCAAGCGCTTCGGCGCCGACCGCATCACCATCGCCCTGGACGTGCGCCAGAACAGCGAAGGCGACTGGGAACTGCCGGTGGCCGGCTGGACCGAGGACAGCGGCGTGCGCCTGGAGCCCTTGCTCGAACGCTATGCCCAGGCCGGCCTGCGCCACCTGCTGTGCACCGACGTCTCCCGCGACGGTACCCTGGCCGGGCCGAACCTCGACCTGTACCGGCACATCCACGAGGTCGCTCCGCACGTGCAGCTGCAGGCCTCCGGCGGCATCCGCGACATCGCCGACATCGTCGCCGCCGACGGCGTCGGCTGCGCCGGCGCGGTGCTCGGCAAGGCGCTGATCGAAGGCCGGTTCGAACTGACGGATGCCTTGCGCCAGGTGCGCCGATGCTGAACGGATTGAGCCGGCGCATCGTGCCTTGCCTGGACGTGCGCGATGGGCGCGTGGTCAAGGGCGTGCGTTTCCGCGACCACGTCGACATGGGCGACATCGTCGAGCTGGCGTTGCGTTATCGCGACGAGGGCGCCGACGAGTTGGTGTTCTACGACATCACCGCCAGCCCGCAGGGCCGTAGCGTCGACCGCGACTGGGTCGAGCGCGTCTCGCGCGCGATCGACATACCGTTCTGCGTCGCCGGCGGCATCCGCTCGGTCGACGACGCGCGCGGCGTGCTCAACGCCGGCGCCGACAAGATCTCGATCAACACCCCGGCGCTGGAGCGACCCGAGCTGATCGGCGAAATCGCCGGGGAGTTCGGCGTGCAGTGCGTGGTGGTCGGCATCGACAGCCTGCGCGACCCCGACGGCGTATGGCGGGTGCGCCAGTACACCGGCGACCCGACCCGCACCCAGGCCCTGGCCCGGCGCACCCTGGACTGGGTGGTCGAGGCGCAGCGGCGCGGCGCCGGCGAGATCGTGCTCAACTGCATGGGCAGCGACGGCGTGCGCAGCGGTTACGATCTCGAACAGCTCGCCGCGGTGCGGGCGATCTGCGAGGTGCCGCTGGTGGCTTCCGGCGGCGCCGGCGCGATCGAGCATTTCGGCGCGGTGTTCCTGCAGGCCGACGTCGACGCGGCCCTGGCCGCGAGCGTGTTCCACTCCGGCAGCATCCGCATTCCGGCCTTGAAAGCAGCATTGCGAGAGCAGGGTGTCCCAGTCCGACAGCTCCACTAATCCTTCGGTAGCAGCGTCCGCGACGCTGAGTCCCGAGCAGATCGACGCCCTGGCCTGGGACAAGCAGGACGGCCTGCTGCCGGCGGTGGTCCAGGACGCGGCCAACCTGCGCATGCTGATGCTGGGCTACATGGACCGTGCGGCGTTGCGGGTCACCCTCGACAGCGGCCACGTCACCTTCTTCAGCCGCAGCAAACAGCGGCTGTGGACCAAGGGCGAAAGCTCCGGCCATCACCTCGACCTGGTCTCGATCGAGACCGATTGCGATCGGGACACCTTGCTGGTGCGCGCGCGTCCGCACGGCCCGACCTGCCATCTCGGTCGCGACAGCTGCTTCCCGTCCGCGCCCGCCGACATCGCGGCCTTTCTCGGCGAACTCGACGGCCTGATCGCCGAGCGCGAACGCGAGCGCCCGGCCGGCAGCTACACCACCAAGCTGTTCGAGAAGGGCGTGCGCTCGATCGCCCAGAAAGTCGGCGAGGAAGGCGTGGAGACCGCGCTGGCCGCGGTGGCCGAAGACGATGCCGCCCTGTGCGGCGAAGCCGCCGACCTGCTGTTTCACCTGCAAGTGCTGCTGCGCGCGCGCGGCCTGTCGCTGGCCGACGCGGTGGCGGTGCTGCGCGAGCGGCATGGCAAGCCGCACCGGGGTTCGCAGGGCGATTAGTCCGTCCTGGAGTGTTCGCATCGTCTCCCGCGATCCGCCGCTCTCGGGGTAGGAGCGGTGCAAGCCGCGACATCGCCTTGACATTCTTGCGGCGTCTCTTTCAATTAAAGATCAGGATCAAGATCAAACCCAAAGTTTCCGCCACTAAAGCGGCGTGTTACTTTCTTTTGTCTAAAGCAACAAAAGAAAGGTAACCAAAGAAAAGTGCTTTTGTTTTAATCAAAGGCCCGAACGATCGAAGCCGACGCAGGTGATGCTCCAGACAGGCCATCCATGGCCTGCCTGCGCACGACCCGCATCCCTGCGGGCCGCCCTCCGGGTCTTCTGTTGACCGGCAAGGCGGCAAAGCAGATCAAAATCACGGCAACGGCAACGGCAACGGCAACGGCAACGGTTGACCGACCGCGTCCGCTCTCGGGTAGGAGCGGCGCAAGCCGCGACCATGCAACCCGATTGCTTGCGCCGCCATCCGCAGATTCGCGGTCGCGGCTTGCGCCGCTCCTACCCCGGCGAAAGCGCGCCGCTTCGACGGATGAGATTGGCCCTGGCGTTCCCGCGCGTCCCTTGGTCGCGGCTTACGCCGCTCCTACAGGAAGGCGTCGTCGTTCTCCGATTTCCTGTTTTTGGCCGTGGCCGTGACCGTAGTCGTGACCGTAGCCTTAGTTCTTGACGTTGATGTTGCCGTGCGCAGGTCCGCACTAACGAAGGCCATAGAAGACCCGGAGGGCGGCCCGCAGGGATGCGGGCCGTTTTTCATCGGGACAGGGAGGTCCCGTATGAAAAATCCCTGCGGAAGCACCGCTCGCGCGGGCCCTTGGTTCAAGGAAAAGCACTTTTCTTTGGTTACCTTTCTTTTGTTGCTTTAGACAAAAGAAAGTAACCCGCCGCTTTAGTGGCGGAAGCTTTGGGTTTGATCCTGATCCTGTCCTGATCTTGATCTTGATGTTGATGTTGATGTTGATTGAAAGAAGCGCCACGAGACCGCCACAACGCGGTCGCGGCTTGCGCCGCTCCTACCCGGGCGCAAGTGCGCCGCTTCGATGGATGACGACGGCCTTCAGATCTCCGCGCGTCCCGCGGTCGCGGCTCACGCCGCTCCTACAGGGGGAGGGCGCCGCCGTTCTCCGATTTCCTGTTTTTAGCCGTGGCCGTGGCCGTGACCGTAGTCGTGACCGCGGCCTTAGTTCTTGATGTTGATGTTGATGTTGATGTTGATGTTGCTTTGCGCAGGTCCGCACTAGCGAAGGCCAAAGAAGACCCGGAGGGCGGCCCGCAGGGATGCGGGCCGTTTTTCATCGGGACAGGGATGTCCCGTATGAAAAATCCCTGCGGAAGCACCACTCGCGCGGGCCCTTGATTCAAGGAAAAGCACTTTTCTTTGGTTACCTTTCTTTTGTTGCTTTAGACAAAAGAAAGTAACCCGCCGCTTTAGTGGCGGAAGCTTTGGGTTTGATCTTGATCTTGATCTTGATTGAGAAGCGCCGCGAGACCGCCACAACGCGGTCGCGGCTTGCGCCGCTCCTACCCCGGCGCAAGTGCGCCGCTTCGATGGATGACGACGGCCTTCAGATCTCCGCGCGTCCCGCGGTCGCGGCTTGCGCCGTTCCTACCCCGGCGCAAGTGCGCCGCTTCAATGGATGACGACGGCCTTCAGATCTCCGCGCGTCCCGTGGTCGCGAAGCACGTCGCTACTGCAAAGGGCAGCCTACGACGCAGGGCCGCGAATCCATCCCTGTAGGAGCGGCGTAAGCCGCGACTGCGAACCCGCAACCGCCGTCGTACCCGCACCACCGGCGAATGTCCCCAGGGACGGCTGGCCACCGGTCAGCACGATGCCGGCTCCTCCCTCCATCCCACAGCGTGCCGCCGGCCTCGGTCCGGGCCGAGGATCGCCGCATAATGAGCGCTCATTCCGGAGTCCTCCATGCGTCCGTCCTTGTTCGCCGTCGCCTTGTGGTTCGCCTTGGCCGTCCCCGCCACCTCGGTGGCGCAGGCGGCGCCCTGCGACGGCGGCCGCGTGTTCGAAGACCGCAACGGCAACGGTCGGCGCGATGCCGGCGAGCGCGGCCTGCCGGGGCAGCGGGTGTCCGACGGCGAGCGCATCGCGGTCACCGACGCGCAGGGCAGGTTCCGGTTGCCGCTGCGAGATAACCGCAGCCAGTTCCTGATCAAGCCGGCCGGGTATCGTTTGGCGAGTCGCGCCAGCGGGCTGCCGGACTATTGGCTCAACGTGCGGCTGCAGGACGGGCCGGCGCTGAAGTACGGCGGCATGCCGGTGGCGACGGGCTGCCGCGACTACGGCCTGATTCCCGAGCGCCGCACGCCGGCCGGCGCGCTCGACGTGCTGGTGTTCGCCGACCCGCAAACCAAGACCGCGACCGATGTCGATTACTACCGCCGCGACATCGTCGAACCGCTGCTTGTCGGCCACGCCGGCGCGCGCGTGGCCGACCTCGGATTGAGCCTGGGCGATATCACCCACGACGATTTGACGCTGTACCCGCAGCTCAATGCGGTCACCGCCCGCCTCGGGGTGCCGTGGCTGCATGCGCCGGGCAACCACGACCTGGATTTCGATGCGACGCGCGACGAGGACTCGCTGCTGAGTTTCCGCCATGTCTACGGGCCCGACAGCTACGCCTGGGAGGAGCCGCAGGCGAATTTCGTGGTGCTCGACGACGTGGTCTATCAGCCGGGCGGCAAGCCCGATTACATCGGCGGCCTGCGTCCGGACCAGTTCGCCTTCCTGGAAAACTATCTGGCCGGCGCATCGAAACAGCGCCTGCTGGTGCTCGCCCTGCACATCCCCTTGTTCGACGCGGCGCCGGGCCGCGAGACCTTCCGCCGGGCCGATCGCGAGCGTTTGTTCGCGCTGCTGAAGGAGTTCCCGAACGTCCTGGTGCTCAGCGGCCACAGCCACACTCAGCGGCATGTCTTCCACGACGCCGCCGAGGGTTGGCAGGGCGCAAAACCGCTGCACGAGTACAACGTCGGCGCGGCCTGCGGCGCGTTCTGGTCCGGGGTCAAGGATGCGCAGGGCATCCCGGATACGACCATGAGCGACGGCACCCCGAACGGTTATGCGCGACTGTCGGTGCGCAATGACGCCGGCTATGGCCTGCGTTGGTTCCCGGCGCGCCAGAGCGACAGCGGCCAGGCCGCGAGTCCTTATCTGCGCCTGTATCTGCCGAAGGCGGTGCGGCGCGGCTCCTACCCGGTCCGCGGCGTGTTCGCGAACGTCTACATGGGCCGCGAGGACAGCCGCGTCGAATACCGCATCGACCAGGGCGAGTGGAAGCCGATGCGGCGCATCGAGCAACCCGACCCGGCGGTGCTGGCCGAGAACGCGCGCGACGACCAGGCCGAACGCTTGCGCGGCTACGACCGCGCCGCCATCGCCACGCCGTCGGCGCATTTGTGGAATGCGATGCTGCCCACCGATGCGGCCGCCGGCGAACACCGGGTCGAGGTGCGGGTGTTCGACCCGTGGCAGGGCGAGCAGCGCCTGTCCGCCTCCTACCGTCTGCTCGACGCCGCACAGGACTGACCCCATGGCCGCACTCGACGAATCGCCGATCATCGTCTTCGACGACGCTGCCGCTTTCGAGCAATGGCTGCTCGCTCACCCCGAGGCGAGCGGGGTGTGGCTGAAGATCGCCAAGAAAGGCCAGAACGCAGTGACGGTGAACTACGAGCAGGCCCTCGACGTGGCCCTGTGCCACGGCTGGATCGACGGGCTCAAGCGCAGCTTCGACGCCTGTTTCTTCCTGCAGCGCTTCAGCCCGCGCCGGCCCAAGGGGCTGTGGTCGAAGATCAACATCGGGAAGGTCGAGCGACTGATCGCCGAGGGCCGCATGGCGGCCGGTGGGCTGCGCGAGGTCGAGGCGGCCAAGGCCGACGGACGCTGGGACGCGGCCTACGATTCGGCCAGCAAGATCGAAGTGCCCGACGACCTGGCCAAGGCGCTCGACCGGCAGCCCAAGGCGCGCGCGTTTTTCGAGCAGCTCGACAAGACCAACCGCTATGCAGTGCTGTGGCGCGTGCAGACCGCGAAGAAGCCGGAGACGCGCGCAAGCCGGATCGAGAAGTTGGTGGCGATGCTGGCGCGGGGCGAGAAGATTCACGGGTGAGGGGCGCGGCCGCCTGCCTGAGCTGATTGATGTGGTTGCCGCCATAGCGAGCATCGTTCTTTCGCCGCGATTTTGGCGCGGCGTGGTCGCGGCTTGCGCCGCTCCTACCCCTTTGTTGCGCAGCTTCTGGGTAGGAGCGGCGCGAGCCGCGACATCGAACATCGGCCACGGCGCAATCGCCGCCGTCGCGGTGTAGCCGCCTGCGCCCATACGCCGCGCTTCGTTCAAGAATTGACGCCGGTTTTACGCCGCCGCCGGCGCCGCGAATGGCGCCTTTACGCCCCTCGTTCCTACAGTGCTCCGCAGGCGCGCCACCCCGAGTGCGCCGTGAGTAGCGACGTGTCGATCCTGATCCTGCGCGGCCCGCAAGGCGGTATGTCCGAGGTTGATCCGAGCGCGCCGGCCCTGGCCGGCGCGGTGCGCGCGAGCCTGGTCGAGCGCGCCGCCATCGCCGGCAAGACGCTCGCGCTGCGCAGCTGCCGCAGCGAAGCCGAACTGGTCGACTGCCTGCAGGCGATGCGCGCGGCCAATACCGAACTGCTGTTGCTGGACCCCGGCGCCTGCGTGCCGCCGAGCGAGGCCTTGCGCGGCGCGCTGGCGCGCTTGCCGATGCCCTACATCGAAGTCCACGACGACGACATGGGCGCCTTGGAGCCGTCGATCGCGCCGCGATGCGGCCCGCGTCTGCGCCTGGTCCATGGCTACGCCGCGCAGAGCTATACCTTGGCCCTGTCGATCGCCCTGGAGCACCTGGGCTGCACCGAAAGCGGCAACGACGTCCACGTCGGCACCTGAGCCGCGCGCATGAGCCCGGCGTCGGGGCACCATTTCTATTTCGCCGATTACGAGATCCGGGTCGGCGGCCGGTTCTGCATCCGCGGCGAGACCACGCTCGACTACGCGCCGCCGGAAGCCGGCGGGTTCGATCCGGCGGAATTGGTCGAGCGGATCCGCAGCCAGGTCGCCAGCGAACGCGGTGTGGAGCGCGATGAAGTGCGGATCCGGCATCTGAGCCGGTTGTAGCGGGACGGCGCTGCGCTCATCGCAGCGTGGCATTGCGGTAGGCCATCGCGGTCCGACCGCCGGCGTGGGTTCGCGGTCGCGGCTTGCCCCGCGCCCGCCCAGGAGCGGCGTCGGCAAAGGGCAGGGAGCGCGGCGGCGAACCGCCGCCCGCCGTCAAACCTCGACCTGGGCGAACGATTCCGCGCGGGTATGGCCGTGGGTCGCTTCGCCTTCGCGCGGCTGCGGGTAGTCGTCGAGGCGGTCGATCAGCACGGTGGCCAGGCCGGCTTCGCGCGCAGCGTCGAGTTCCTCGACCACGTCGGACAGGAACAGGATCTCGTCCGCCGGCAAGCCGATCGACTCGGCAATACGCGCATAACTGTCGCGTTCGCGCTTGCCGCCGACTTCGGTGTCGAACCAACCCGAGAACAAGCCGGTCAGGTCGCCGGCGTCGCTGTGGCCGAACAGCAGCCGCTGCGCCGGCACGCTGCCGGAAGAATAGACGTACAGGCGCTGGCCCTGCTCCTTCCACCGGCGCAGCGCCGGGGCTGCGTCGGGGTACATGTGCGAGGTGAAGTCGGCGCTCTTGTAGCCGTCGGCCCAGATCATGCCCTGCAGCGCCTTGAGCGCGGTGTGCTTGCGGTCCTGGTCGATCCAGCCCTGCAGCACCTCGACCACCACCGAGTCCTGGCAGACGCCGCCGTTTTCCAGCGCGACCGCATCCAGCCATTTGCGCACCGCCGGCTCGCGTCCGCGCGCTGCGACGAAGGCGGGCAGGGCGCGGCGCGCGTACGGGAACAGCACGTCCTTGACGAACGAAATACTGCTGGTGGTGCCTTCGATATCGGTGAGGATGGCGCGGATGGGCATAGGACCGGTCGTGTGCGAGAGAAGTGAGGAACGAGCGTTGGGCGTCATGCGCGCAGTGAGCGCCAGCGGGGGCCGGCGAACGAGCGAGGCGAATCGGGTGCGAGCGCAACCCGCTCGTTCCTCACTCCTCTTCGCTCGTTACTAGACTCACCCCGCCTGGCCCTTCTCGTAGCGCGGAAACTGCTGGGCCAGGTCGCTGCCGGTGAAGTGGCCGACCCAGCCGTCCGGCTCGGTGAAGAAGCGGATCGCGACGAAGCTCGGCTCCGGGCCCATGTCGAACCAGTGCAGGGTGCTGTCGGGCACCGAGATCAGGTCGCCCTGTTCGCACTTGATCTCGTAGACCTTCGGTTCCACGTGCAGGGTGAACAGGCCCGAGCCGGCGACGAAGAAACGCACTTCGTCTTCCTTGTGGTAGTGCTCGTCGAGGAACTTGCTGCGCATCGTTTCGCGCTGCGGGTTGTTCGGGGCGATGCTGACCACGTCGACGGTCTTGAAGCCGCGTTCGGCGACGAGGCGGTCGATGTCGCCGCGGTAGGCGGCCATGATCGCCTCGGGCGGGTCGCCCGGCTTGACCGGCTGCGCGGCCTGCCATTGCTCGAAGCCGACGCCGATCCTGGCGAGCTCGCGCGCGATCTCGCCCTGGTCGGAAGTGCTCAGCTGCGGGGTGTCGGGTTGGTCCTCGACGAAAATGCGCAGGCGACTCATCGCTGCAGTCTCCTCAGTTCCAGTTCGCATCCCAGCAGGAATTCGAACGCCTCCAGATGGCGCCGGGCCTCGGCCATGTCGCGGCCCCAGGCATACAGGCCATGGCCGTCGATCAGATAGCCCCACATCGCCTGGCGGTCGAGGGTGGCGTCGACCTGGGCGGCCAGGGTCGGCATGTCCTGGGTGTTCGGGTAGACCGGCAGGTCCAGCGCGGTCTCGTGAGTGGTGGTGCCGGAGAAGGCCTTGAGCAGCTCGTAGCCTTCCAGGTGGACGTGGCCGGCGCCGGCGTACAGGCGCGAGGCCACGGTCTGGGTCTGCGAATGGGTGTGCAGGACGCAGCCGACCTGGGGATAGCGCTTGTACAGCTGGGTGTGCAGCAGGGTCTCGGCCGAGGGGCGGTGGCTGGTCGCGACCGGCTGGCCGTCGAGGTCGACCACCATGATGTCGCCTTCGGTCAGCCGGCCCTTGTCGCGGCCGGAGACGGTGATGGCGACGTGCTGGGCGTCGATGCGGCTGGAGAAATTGCTGCTCGTGGCCGGGGTCCAGCCGCGCAGCGCCAGCTCGCGCACGTTGACGATGATCTCGCCGGCGCAGTGCGACAGGCGTTGGGGGTCGTAGGGCAGAGAGCTGTTCATGGTCTCAGTTTACAAACAAACGGCGACCGGATCGCTCCGGTCGCCGCGTCATTGCCGGTCCTGGCGGCAACACAGCGTTGCCGCGGGGCCGCGATGGGCCGCTCGAAGGCCGGCCGGGGGCCGTTCAGCTGTTCTTGCGCATGCGGCTGTGGCGGAAGCTGTAGGCGAAGTAGATGGCGAACCCGATGCCGGTCCAGATGCCCATCAGCATCCAGTTGTGCGCGGTCATGGTCGACAGCAGCACCAGGCAGCTGCCGATGCCGGCCAGGCAGATCACCCAGGCGAACGGGATCCGGAACGGGCGCGGCAAATCGGGCTGGGTGCGGCGCAGGATCAGCACGCCGGCGCAGACCGAGGCGAAGGCGATCAGGGTGCCCATCGAGGTCATGTCGCCGAGGATGTCGAGCGGGAACAGGGCGGCCAGCAGGGCGATGCCGATGCCGGTGATCACCGTGTTGATGTGCGGGGTACGGTACTTCGGGTGGATCTTGGTGAACACCGGCGGCAGCAGGCCGTCGCGCGCCATGATCATGAAGATGCGCGGCTGGCCGATGATCATCACCAGCACCACCGAGGACAGGCCGACCAGGGCGCCGATCTCGACCACCAGGCGCAGCCAGTTCAGCTCCGGATGGCCGGCGATGGCGGTGACCACCGGCTCGTCGGTGCCGAGCAGGGTGTACGGGGCCAGGCCGGTCATGACCGCGGCCATGCCGATGTAGAGCACGGTGCAGATCGCCAGCGAGGCCAGCATGCCGATCGGCATGTCCTTCTGCGGCTTGTGCGACTCCTGCGCCGCCACCGACACCGCCTCGAAGCCGATGTAGGCGAAGAACACCATCGAGGCGCCGCGCAGCACGCCTTCCCAGCCGTACTTGCCGGGGCCCTGCGACTCGGGGATGAACGGCTGCCACAGGGTCGGGTCGACGTATTTCCAGCCGACCACGATCACCAGGACGATCAGGCCAGACTTCAGCAGCACCATCGCCATGTTCATGGCCGAGGACTTGCGGATGCCCACGTAGCACAGCCAGGTCAGCAGCAGCACGATCGCCGCCGCCGGCAGGTTGGCGATCGCGCCGGTCGGACGCAGCTTGGCGTCGAGCGGCGCCTGCACCAGCGCGGCGGGCAGGGTGATGCCGAAATGTTCCAGCAGACTGAGCAGATAGCCGGTCCAACTGACCGCCACCGCCGAGGCCGAGACGCCGTACTCCAATATCAGCATCCAGCCGATGAACCAGGCGGCGAGTTCGCCGAGGGTGGCGTAGGTGTAGGTATAGGCGCTGCCCGAGACCGGCACCATCGCGGCGAACTCGGCATAGGCCAGGGCGCAGAAGGTGCAGCAGATCGCCGCGAGCACGAACGACAGCATGATCGCCGGGCCGGCGTGCTCGGCCGCGGCCTTGCCGGTGATGACGAAGATGCCGCCGCCGATCACCGCGCCGATGCCGAGCGCGGTCAGGCCCCACGGCCCGAGCGTGCGGTGCAGGCTCAGCCCTTCGGCGTCGGTGTGGGCGGCGTGCGGGTGTTTGGTCGCCCAGAGTTGTCCCAGCATGTATTTCTTCCTGGTGCTGCTTGCGGCCGAGCCCGGACCCTCGCCCGTCATTCCCGAAGGCGGGAATCCAGGGCCATCGCCGGCGCACTGTGAAGTCTCTGGATCCCCGTCTTCGCGGGGATGACGGCTTCAAGACAGGTCGGCGTAGTTCGGGGCGGGAACGATGGAGGCGGTGTCGTGAAAAGGAAAAAGGCCGGCGGAAACTCCGCCGGCCTTGCCGACTGCATGCCGGTCAGGCGCCGTTGGCGGCCTTGCGCAGCTTGCTGTTGCGGTAGCCGTAGCCGAAGTAGATCAGCATGCCGATCGCGGTCCAGCCGGTCATCAGGTGCCAATGCTCGGAGAACGGCTTCCAGAACAGGTACAGGCAGGCGGCCGCGCCGAGCGGGCAGACCAGCACGGCCAGCGGCACGCGGAACGGGCGCGCCAGGTCCGGGCGGGTGCGGCGCAGGATCAGCACGCCGACGCAGACGGTGGCGAAGGCCAGCAGGGTGCCCATCGAGACCAGCTCGCCGAGCAGGCCGATCGGCAGGAAGCCGGCCAGCAGCGCGGCGAAGATGCCGACGATGATGGTGCCGATGTAGGGCGTCTGGAACTTCGGATGCACTTTGGCGAAGAACTTCGGCAGCAGGCCGTCCTTCGACATCGAGTAGAAGATGCGCGGCTGGCCCATCAGCATGACCAGGATCACCGAGCTCAGGCCGGCGATCGCGCCGATCTCGACCGCGAACTTCAGCCAGCCCAGCGCCGGGAAGGCTTCCAGCGCGGTTGCGACCGGCTTGGGCGTGCTCAGCATGTGGTAGGGCAGCAGGCCGGTCAGCACGCCGGAGACGATGATGTAGATGATGGTGCAGATGACCAGCGAGCCGAGGATGCCGATCGGCATGTCGCGCTGCGGGTTCTTGGCCTCGCCGGCGGCGGTGGAGACCGCGTCGAAACCGATGTAGGCGAAGAACACCACCGAGGCGCCGCGGATGATGCCGTCGAAGCCGTACTTGCCGGGGCCCTGGCTTTCCGGGATGAACGGCACCCAGTTGTCCGGGTTGATGTACTTGGCGGCGAAGGCCACGAACAGGGTGATCACCACGACCTTGATCGCGACGATGATCGAGTTGACGAAGGCCGACTGGGTGATGCCGACGTAGCACAGGCCGCTGATCGCCGCGATGATCGCCACCGCCGGCAGATTGATCAGGCCGCCGGTGTAGACGATGCTGCCGTCGACCACGTTGAGCGGCGCGGCCGCCAGCGAGGCCGGCAGGCCCATGCCGAAGGTGGTCAGCAGACTGTTGAGATAACCCGACCAGCCGACCGCGACGGTCGAGGCCGCGAACAGGTATTCGAGGACCAGGTTCCAGCCGATGAACCAGGCGACGAATTCGCCCAGGGTGGCGTAGGAATAGGAATAGGCGCTGCCGGAGACCGGCATCATCGCCGAGAACTCGGCGTAGCACAGGCCGGCGAGGGCGCAGGCGATGCCGGCGACGACGAAGCTGAGCACGATCGCCGGGCCGGCGTGTTCGGCCGCGGCGTGACCGGAGAGGACGAAGATGCCGGCGCCGATCACGGCGCCGATGCCTAGCATCACCAGTTGGGTGGCGGTCAACGATCGCTTGAGCGTCGCTTCGCCTTCAAGGCTGCCCTCTACGGGCTCGCCGGCATCCACGTGGCCGGACGGCGCCACCGGTTTGGTGATGAACAGGCCTCTCGACATCGAACTCCCCTCTCTCTCGTAAGAAGTGATCTCTACCCGTCGTTCTGGCGACGACGATGACCGGCTCCCTCAGTGGAGCGGCGGGCCACCTTAACCCAGGGTGGAAATGGGCGGCAAGCGCACACCGTCACGGGCTTTGCCCGCATAATCGCGCCCCCCGGTCGCGCGCCAGTGTCTGACTCCGCATGCCTGCGAAACATTCCGACGTCATCGAAGATCTGCGTTCCAATCTCATCGAATATGGCCGACGTTGGCCGCAGGAAGCCGAACATACGCGAGCGTTTCTGGACCTGCTCGACGAGGCCCAGGGCCGCGGCACCGCCCCGGACGGGGCCCTGGCCCCGTGCGACCCCTTCCTGCGCGAGCGCCTGGCCGGCCATTTCACCGGCGGCGCGTGGCTGGTCGACCGGGCCGGGCGCCGGGTCCTGCTGACCCACCACCGCAAGCTGGAGCGCTGGCTGCAGCTCGGCGGCCACGCCGACGGCGACCGCGACCTGGCCCGGGTGGCCCTGCGCGAAGCCGAGGAGGAGTCCGGCCTGACCGGGCTCAGCGTCGAGCCCGGGCTGTTCGACCTCGACCGCCACTGGATTCCGGAACGCCGCGACGTCCCCGGGCATTGGCATTACGACCTGCGGTACGTCGTGCGCGCGAGCGACAACGAGGCCTATGTGGTCAGCGAGGAATCGCTGGACCTGGCCTGGCGCGAGATCGCCGAACTGCCCGACGACCCAGGCGCCGACGACTCGATGCGGCGCATGGCGCGCAAGTGGCTGGCCCGTGGCTGAGTCGGCCGCCGGCACGACTCCACTGGCGCCGTCGGGCGATACCGAACTGGGCGGCCGCATCCTCAAGGTCAATCACGCCGGCGAGCATGGAGCGGTGCACATCTACGCCGGTCAGATCGCCATGGCGCGCTTCTTCGCCCCGGGGATGCTGAGCGAACTGGCCCGGTTCAAGGCCGATGAAGAACGCCACCGGGCCTTGTTCTGGGCCGAACTGCAACGCCGCGGCCGCCCGCGTTGCCGCAGCTACCGGTTGTGCGCCCTCGGCGGCTACGTCCTGGGCCTGGTGACCGGTTTGTTCGGCGAACGCGCGATCGCCGCGACCACGGTGGCGGTCGAACGCGTGGTGCTGCGTCATCTGATCCACCAACTGCACAGCCTGGCCAGTTCCGACCCCGCGGCCAGCACTGCCATCTCGACCATCGTCGAAGAAGAGCAGCAACACCACGACGTCACGGCCGATCACCTGACCACCGACCGCTTCTGGTCGCGGCTGCTGTCGCCGGTGGTGTCGGCCTCGACCGAAACGGTGATCTGGTTGGGCATGCGGCTGTAGCGGGCTACGCGCCGCCCCCTGGTGCGTTTCTCTACGCGGGAACAGGGTAGGAGCGACGCAAGTCGCGACCGCGTCGCCTCGATCTCGCGGCGTTGCTGGCCGAGATACCTGTAGGAGCGGCGTAAGCCGCGACAGCGCTACTCCGACCATCCGCGCCGGCGGCCGCAGATTCGCGGTCGCGGCTTGCGCCGCTCCTACCCCGGCGACAGCGCGTCGCTTCGATGGATGGCATCGGCATGGTTGTTTTCGGCGCGTCCCGCGGTCGCGGCTCACGCCGCTCCTACAGGGGAAGGTGAGCGCCGCGCTCCTGTTCCGCATTGCGGCTTTCGCTTTGGCCGTGCGCCGCCTCGCACTCGCGAAGGCTAAGAAGACCCGGAGGGCGGCCCGCAGGGATGCCGGCCGTTTTTCATCGGGACAGGGATGTCCCGTATATAGATCCCCGCGGAGGCATCGAACGCGCGGGCCCTTGATTCAAAAAGAAGCACTTTTCTTTGGTTACCTTTCTTTTGTTGCTTCAGACAAAAGAAAGTAACCCGCCGCTTTAGTGGCGGAAGCTTTGGGTTTGATCTTGATCTGACCCTGATTCAGATCCTTCTTGATCCATACGCCGCAAGACCGTAACGACGCGGTCGCGGCTTACCCGCTCCTACCCCGGCGAAAGCGCGTCGCTTCGATGCATGGCATCGGCATGGTTGCTTCGGCGCGTCCCGGAGGTCGCGGCTCGCGTCGCCCCAACCCCGGCGAAAGCACGCCGCCGCGATGGATGCCATCGGCAGCGTTGCCTCTGCGCGCGCCGCGGTCGCGGCTCACGCCGCTCCTACCCACAAACAGCGCCGTCCCGTGGGGTAGGAGCGGCGCAAGCCGCGACCACGATATTCAGCCGGCTTCGCCAGCCGCGAAGTCTTGACCGTCACTGACACCGCTCTGCGAGAGCGGCGTTACTGCAGATGCTGCGAACGCAGGCTCAAGCTCCGATCGCCGGATCGCTCACGCTCGCCGCGCCGTTCTCGGCATGCCCGGCGATGCGGCGCAGCCAGCCGGCATCGGCGTCGGAGGTGATGCTGAAGTCGTACCAGCGTTTGCTCGTGGCGAGCGGCCAGTGGTCGCGCAGGGTCGCGCCCGGGGCCAGGTCGTAATAACGGGCGGGCGCATCGCTGTAGCGGTTGGCGCGCAGACTGAGGCGGCAAGCGGCGCGGCCGCGGTTGACGAATTCGAGCACCAGCATCTCGCCGATCGCGTCATGGCGGACCGAGACTTCCGGGTCAGCGCCCTGGGCCGCGGTGGCCTTGAGCAGGTCGCCGCGGAACACCCGCAGGAAACCGTTCGGGCCATACGCCGAAAGGTCGTAGACGCCGTTGGTGTACTGCTTCGCACTCCAGTAATCCGACAACTGCGTGCCCGGGTCGAGCGTGTAGTACCACGGGCCATCGCTGCGGTTGCCGGCGTACACGTTGTAGCAGGCGCCGGCGACGCCGTCGTTGCCGAAGTCCAGCCAGTAACGGCCGCTGCTGGCCTCGATGCGGCCGTCGACGCGCAACTCGTACGGCAGCGCGCGCGCCGGCCGCTGGCCGCGCTCCTGGCGCGGCATCCGCGCTTGCGCGGGCGGCTTGGGCGTCGCCAGCTTGCAGCTGGCGTCGGCGCCGGACATGGCGCCGCCGGTATCGGGCAGGGCCGGCCACTGCGCATTCGGATTGGCGAAGTCGAAGGCGGTGCTGAGGTCGCCGGCGACGGTGCGGCGCCAGGCGCTGATGTTCGGCTCGGCGATGCCGAAGCGCGCTTCCAGGAAGCGCAGCACCGAGGTGTGGTCGAACACCTGCGAATTGACCCAGCCGCCCTTGCTCCAAGGCGAGATCACGAACATCGGCACGCGCACGCCCAGGCCGACCGGCACGCCGTTGTAGTTTTCGGTCGCGGTGTCGACCGTGCTCTTGCCGAGGCTGGAGCTGATCGCCGGCAGCGGAGGCGGCACGTGGTCGAAGAAGCCGCCGTTTTCGTCGTAGTTGATGATGAAGACGGTCTTGGACCAGACCTCGGGGTTGGCGACCAGCGCCTCGAGCAGGCGCGCGGTCAGCGACTCGCCGTACGCCGGCGTGGCTTCCGGGTGCTCGCTCATGATGTAGGACGGCACGATCCAAGACACCGCCGGCAAGCTGCCTTCGCGTACGTCCTTGGCGAAGTCGGCGATCAGGTATTCGCCGCGCGAGGCCTTGGCGTTCTCCGCGGTGGAGCCGGGCGACCAGGCGCGGCCGCGCTTGTACAGTTCGGACTGGCGGTCGAGCTTGCGGAAATTGGCGAAGTAAGCGAGCGAGTTGTCGCCGTAGTTGTCGTGTTCCTGGTACACGCGCCAGCCGATGCCGGCGTTCTGCAGACGCTCGGCATAGGTGGTCCAGCGATGGCCGGCGAAGGTCGGCTTGTCCAGCGCCATGTCGGCGGTCCAGTTGCCGTCGTCGGCGTTGTTGACCGCCTGCGGGCCGAAATCGCCGACGGTCATGCCGCTGGTGCCGGCGAACAGGTGCATGCGGTTCGGGTTGGTCGGGCCGTGGTGCGAGCAGTAATAGGCGTCGCACACCGTGAACGCGTCGGCCAGCGCGTAATAGAACGGCAGGTCCTCGCGGGTGAAGTGGCCCATGCACATCGGACCCTTGGTCGCGACCCAGGCGTTGTAGTCCTTCCAGCGCGTGTGCGAGCCCTTCCAGCTGTGGTCGATGTCGGCCATGCAATGCGCGGCCGTGGTGCGGGTGTCGAGGCGGAACGGCAGCACGGCTTGCGCGTTGGTCGTCGACTTGGGCTGCTGCCAGACCGTCTTGCCGCCGGGCAGCGGAATCGGGCGCGGATCGTCGAAACCGCGCACCCCGCGCAAGGCGCCGAGGTAATGGTCGAAGGAGCGGTTTTCCTGCATCAGGATCACCACGTGCTGCACGTCCTGGATCGTGCCGGTGACGCGCGCGGCCGGCGTGGCCAGGGCGGCGCGGATCGAGGGAGGCAGCAGGCCCAGCGCGGCGGATGCGCCGGCGAGTTTGAGGAAGTCGCGACGGGTGGACGTGGTCAAGGCCTGGCTCCGGAACTGGCGGGGCATTGCGCGGGCGGCCGAACGGCCGCGTCGGGCAAAGCATAGAGCGTGACCGAGCGAGGTTGCAGCGGCATTGCAGCGCCTTAGGAGGACCGCGTGCCTGGCGAGTTGTGACCGGGTGCTAAAGTCGGAACATCCGCGCTCGATGCATCGGATACGCTGCATCGTTGCCGTCGTTCAAGCGAAAGCCGGTATCCGGTTTTCTTTCGTTTTTTGCCGGGGAAAAGCGTAAGAATCCATGACTGCGTGCTTGCGTTTGAACGCGGCAACGAGGTCGCATACCTCGCACTGCCGAGCGATCGGGCCGCTCAGTCGCGCAACCATTTGGTCATCAATCGGCGCGGATGCGCCGCATAACCGGCGCGTTCGTAGATGCCGCGCGCATGCGCGTTGTCGTCGTTGACCTCGAGCCGCATCGCGTCCAGGCCTTCTGCCCGGCACAGCGTTTCGATTTCGGCCAGCGCGCGCTTGGCCAGGCCGCCGCCGCGATGCGCCGGCAGCACGAACAACTCGTCGAGCAAACCGTAGCGGCCGCCGAATTCGAGGCTGAAGCAGAACCCCAGGACGAAGTAGCCGGCGATCTCGCCGTCGCGTTCGATCAGGCGCAGACGGCCGGCATCGGGATCGGCCACCAGGCTCGCCAGTGCGCGACGCAGGGCGGCCTCGTTCCAGGGCAGGTGTTCGGCTTCGTAGAACTCGCGCAGCACCGGCAACAGACGCGGAAGATCCGCGTCGGTCGCCGCTGCGAAGCGATACTCGAAGCCTTGCGTCACGATCAGTCGGCGCGGCCGGCGAATTCGCCGGTGGCGGTGTTGACCAGCACGCGCTCGCCGGTGCCGATGTACTCGGGCACCATGATCTCGATGCCGGTCGCCAGCTTGGCCGGCTTCGGGCGCTTGGTCGCGGTGCCGCCCTTGAGCTCCGGCGGGGTCTCGATCACTTCCAGCGCCACGCTGGCGGGCAGCTGCAGCGCCACCGGCTGGTCGTCGATGATCTGCACGTAGCAGCCGCCGAGGTCGTCGACGATGTAGCCGGCGTCGTCGCCGACCACGTCGGCATCGAGCGTGTACGGCGTGTAATCCTCGTCGTCGAGGAACACGAAGGCGTCGCCGTCCTTGTACGAGTAGGTGACCTGACGGCGGGTCAGTTCGACTTCCTTGAGCTCGTCGTCGCCGCCGACGCTTAGGTCGAACTTGGTGCCGCCGGGCACCGAGTACATGGTGAAGCGGAACTTGACGTTGCCGCCGCGGCCCTGGGGCGAGCTGCGTTCGATGTCGCGCACCTGGTACACGGTGTTGTTGTGCTCGATTACGTTACCTTTCTTTACGTCGTAGGCTTTCATGGGCGTTAGGGATTCGAGATTGGGGATTCGGGATTAGGAAGAGCCAGGGAGCCGAGGAGGTTGGGAGCGGGCGTGGATCGCTTTGCGAGTCCCGAATCCCGACTCCCGATTCCCGGCTTTACTTCGGCGCCAGCCGCGTCGCACCGTCGAGGCGGATGGTTTCGCCGTTGAGGTAGCGGTTGCCGAGGATGTAAGCGACGAGGTCGGCGAATTCCTCCGGACGGCCCAGGCGCGAGGGGAACGGGATCGAGGCGCTCAGCGACTGCTGCACCGAATCCGGCATGCCGTCGACCATCGGCGTCCAGAAGATGCCCGGCGCGATCGTCATCACGCGGATGCCGAAGCGCGAGAACTCGCGCGCCATCGGCAGGGTCATGCCGACCACGCCGGCCTTCGAGGCCGAATACGCGGCCTGGCCGATCTGGCCCTCGTAGGCTGCGACCGAGGCGGTGTTGACGATCACGCCGCGCTCGCCGTCGTCGCCGGCTTCGTTGTGCTGCATCAGGTTGGCCGCGGCCTTGGCGACGTTGAAGCTGCCGACCAGGTTGACCATGACCGTGGTCTGGAACTGCGACAGCGCCATCGGCGCGTCCTTGCCGAGCACGCGGCCGGCGCCGAGGATGCCGGCGCAGTTGATGGTCGCGTTGAGGCCGCCGAGGAATTCCTTGGCGGCGCCGAGGTTGGCGGCCACGCCGGCTTCGTCGGTGACGTCGGTGCGGAAATAGCGGGCCTTGTCGGCACCGAGGTCGGCCATGGCCTGCGCGCCCTTGTCGTCGTTGACGTCGAACAGGGCGACCCTGCCGCCGCGGGCGACCAAGTGCTGGGCCACGGCCAGGCCAAGGCCGGAAACGCCGCCGGTGATCACGGCGCGGACGTTGTCGAATTGCATGAGCGGTCCTGAAGGCGGAAAGGCGGCCATTCTAAAGGACGAGCCGGGCGGGCGTCGGGGCAGGGGCTGAGGTCTCTTCCGGCCGAGGCTTGGACGGGGGCGGCAGAGGACGACCAGTACCTACTGTCGTTTCCGCGAAGGCAGGCTCCCCGCTTTACTTCGGCGTAGCCGAACACCGGGGGCTTCTCTGAGGCATGGCTCTGAGTCTTTGCGGCCAGGGCGCTGGGCTCCTAAACCGAGCGCAAATACCAGCTATGGCTGCCGGGCAGTTCCCCATAGCCCATCGGCGCTTCCAGCAACTGGAAGCTGTTGCTCTGCAGCAAGCGCTGAGCGTCGCTCATCCGGTCCAGCATCTCGGCATAGCATTGGCCGAAGCCGAACCCGCGCGCCGTCAGCAGGCATTTGTCCAGCAGCGCCTGGCCCAGGCCGAGCCCGCGCACCGAAGGCAGCAGGTAGAACTTGCGCAGTTCGCAGACCCCGTCGTCGCCGCCGAGCAGGGGGGCGATGCCGGCGCCCCCGCCGAGCCTGCCGTCGCGCTCGACCACGAAGTAGGCGCTGCGCGGCCGGCTGTAGACCCGCTGCATGGCATCCACCTCGGGATCGCTGACCGAGCCGGCGCCGAATTCCGCCTGCACCTGTCGGGCGATGGCGGCCAGCGCGGCATCGTCGCGGGGCAGGATCGGACGCAATACGACACCGGGCGGCAAGGTCATGCGGGCGGAACTCTCTGCGGGTTGGGCTACATCCTCGCTCAGGTCGGGGCGCTTGCGAAGACGTTGCGGCCGTGTAGTGGTCGGGGGACTGCCGGGCAGCGCCTCATGTCCGCATCACGGCGGCGATCGCGTTTATGCGCACTCGATCGGCGCGAAGCCGCAGACGAGAGAAGCGCGCGCCGGCAGTGATGCCGCAAGCATCAGCCGTAAACAGGGCGACCCACGCCTCAACTGCGCATCAACCCGCGGCAATAGTCGCGCAGGTCGTTCGGAGCCAATCCCGGCGCGAACAAAAAGCCCTGGCCGATGGCGACCCCGAGTTCGCGCAGGAAGGCGCGCTGGCGCTCGGTCTCGATGCCTTCGGCGACCAGGCCGAGGCCGAGGCTGCGGGCGATGCCGGTGACCGCCTGGCAGACGGCGACGTCGGACTGGTTGTCGGGCACGCCCTGGACGAACAACTGGCTGAGCTTGAGGCCGTGGATCGGCAGCCGGCGCAGGTAGTTGAGGGCGCTATAGCCTTCGCCGAAGTCGTCGATCGACAGGCTGACGCCGAGTTCGCGCAGGCGGGCGAAGGTGCGCACCGTGTCGGGCGCGTCCTCGATCAGCACGCGCTCGGTGAATTCCAGCTCCAGCGCGCTGCCGGACAGGCCGTACTCGGACAGGGCCTGGGCGACGCTGCTGGCGAGGTCGTCGCCGAGGAACTGGCGGTAGGACACGTTGACCGCGACCCGTTCGATCTGCAGGCCCTGATCGCGCCATTCGCGCAGTTGCCGGCAGGCCTCGTGCAGGACCCAACCGCCGATGCCGACGATGTCGCCGGTGGTCTCGGCATGGCCGATGAAACGGTCCGGACGCATCTCGCCGAGCGAGCGGTTGCGCCAGCGGATCAGGGCCTCGACCGCGACCACGCTGCCGTCGCTGAGGTCGACCTGCGGTTGGTAGACCAGGTGCAGCTCGTCGTTGTGCACGGCGCGGCGCAGGTGGGTTTCCAACTGCAGGCGGTGCAGTTGCTGCTCGGCCAGTTCGGGCGTGAACGCCTGCCAGCTGTTGCGGCCGCGGCGCTTGCTGTCGTACATGGCCACGTCGGCGCTCTGGATCAGCTGCTGGGCGGTGCGGCCGTCGAGCGGCGACTGGGCGATGCCGATGCTCGCGGTGATGCTGAACTCTTCGCCGTCGACGCGAAAGCTGTCGCCGAAGGTTTCCAGGATCGAATCGGCGATCCGTTCGGCGCGTTGCGGTTCGCCGTCGAGCGAACAGACCACGAGGAATTCGTCGCCGCCGAAGCGGGCGATCTGGGCGCGTTCGCCGACCGCTTGGCGGATGCGGCGCGCCGCCGAGGCCAGCAGGCGGTCGCCGGCCGCATGGCCCAGCACGTCGTTGACGACCTTGAAGCGGTCGAGATCGATGTAGAGCACGGCGAGCGGCGACTGCGGGAAAGTGTCGAGGCGTTGTTCGAGCTCGGCCTGCACCGCGTCGCGGTTGAGCAGGCCGGTCAGCGGATCGCTGCGTGCCTGGATGCGCAGGTGTTCTTCTTCGAGCTTGCGTTCGGTGATGTCCTGCAGGGTGCCGGTGATGACCTGGCCGATCGGCTCGCCGGTGCCGGCGTCGCCGATCACGCGCACCCAGAAGGCGCTGCCGTCCGGGCGCAGGCCCTGCAGCTCCAGGTCGAGGCCGCGGCCGTTGCCGAGGCTGCGTTCGAGGCCGTTGCGCAGACGATGGCGGTCGAGCGGGCGCAGGCAGTTGAGCAGTTCCTCGATCGAGACCAGCGGGGTGTCGTAACCGAGGATATGGGTGGCTTCGTCGGTCAGGTACAGGCGGTCGCGGCCGGAGTCCCATTCCCAGCCGCCGATGTGCGCCAGCGCCTGGGCGCGGTCGAACAGGGCGCTGTCGCGCTTGAGCGCGGTGACGTTGGAGAACAGCGCGAACACCTGGTGCGGGCGGTCGCCGCCGGGCGGGAACCGCGGCACCGCGGTCACCGACAGCCAGATCAGCTCGCGGCGGTCGCGGTGGTACAGGCCGAGCACGGTGCTTTCGACGATGCGGCCGGTCGTCAGGGCGACGTTGGACGGGTACTGCTCGCGGCTCAGTTCGTGGCCGCGCTCGTCGATCACCATCCACTGCCCGGAGCGCAGTTCGTCGGCGATGCTCTCGCCACTGTGCAGCGACAGCAGGCGCATCGCCGCGCTGTTGGCGTAGACGATGCGCAGCGTCTCGTCCTGCACGATCACGCCGCGATCGATCAGTTCGACCAATTCGCGGAAGCGCAGCTCGGCTTCCTGGCGGTTGCTGAGGTCGCGGGCGATGGCGATGATCCGGCGCTGGCCCTGGTGGATGAAGCCGGCCGAATGCACCTCGACCGGGAAACGCGTGCCGTCGCCGCGCTTGTTGGTCACCTCGATGATGTAGCTCTGGCCTCGGTTGAGCGTTTCCCACACCGGGATCAGGTGATCGCGCGGCAACTCCGGGTTGAGCGTGTGGATCGGCTGGCCGAGGATCTCCTCGCGGATGCGCCGGTGCTCCTGGGTGCCGTGGCGATTGATCTCGACCACGGTGCCGGCTTCGTCGAGCACGGTGACCAGGTCGGGAATCGCATCGAAGGCGGCGCGGTACAGGCACGCGTGGTCGCCCTCGGCGGCGCCGTCCGCGCGATGCCGCAGGGCTGCGGCCGCATCGCTCAGCACGCGGCGCAAGCCGGGTTCGAGAGCGGGGTCTTCCAGTGCGCGGTCCAGCGCCGCCAGCGTGTCCGCCACCGGGGCTTGCGCCGGCGCAGGCGGATCGTCGGCGGGCGCGCCGGGCTTCACGCGGCGAGCGCCTTGCCGACCTTGCTGCCGGTTTCGCGGCCGAGCAGGCCGGCCAGCCAACGCCCGGTCTCGGCCAGCGCGTCGAGATCGACGCCGGTCTCGATGCCGAGCCCGTGCAACATGTAGACCACGTCTTCGCTGGCGACGTTGCCGCTGGCGCCCTTGGCGTAGGGGCAGCCGCCGGCGCCGGACACCGCCGAATCGACCACGGCCACGCCTTCTTCCAGGCAGGCCAGGATGTTCGACAGGGCCTGGCCATAGGTGTCGTGGAAGTGCACCGCGAGGGCCGAGGTCGGTACTTCCGCGGCCACGGCCTTGAACATCGCCCGCGCCTTGCCCGGGGTGCCGACGCCGATGGTGTCGCCGAGCGACACCTCGTAACAGCCCATCGCATGCAGCGCACGCGCCACGCGGACCACGTCGGCGACCGGCACCGCGCCCTGGTAGGGGCAGCCGAGCACGGTCGAGACATAGCCGCGCACCGCGACGCCGTCGGCCTTGGCGCGCGCCATCACCGGTTCGAAGCGGGCCAGCGATTCGTCGATGCCGGCATTGATGTTGGTGCGGTTGAACGCTTCCGAGGCCGCGGTGAACACCGCGATCTCTTCCACGCCGACCGCGCGTGCGCGTTCGTAGCCTTGCTCGTTCGGCACCAGCACCGGGTAGTGCACGCCGGGCTTGCGCCGGATGCCGGCGAAGACCTCGGCGGCGTCGGCGAGCTGGGGCACCCATTTCGGGCTGACGAAACTGGTCGCCTCGATGCTGCGCAGGCCGGTCGCCGACAGGCGGTCGATCAGGGCGATCTTGTCGGCGGTGGCGATCTGCGCCTTCTCGTTCTGCAGTCCGTCGCGCGGACCGACTTCGACGATACGTACGGAAGCGGGCTGGGTCATCGTGTGTCCTTGGCGGTGGCGCGCTGCAGCACCACGGCTGTCTTGTCGGTGTCGTAGAGCAGGCCGGCACGCTGTTCGAGAGTGTCGCGCAGCTGTTGCGCGGTGCCCTCGACCAGGGCGAACCGTTCTTCGAGTTTGCGCCCGCGCAGACTGCCGGCGGCGATCGCCGTCAGCGCGCGTTGCGAATCGGGCAGCCAGGCGTAGGCCTGGTCGCCTTCGATGCGGTACAGGACCAGGAACACGGCGCCGGACGGCGTGGTCTTGGCGAGTTGCTTCTGCTCGGTGTCGATCGCGCGCTCGGCATCGGCCGGGGTCAGGACGATGTAGCGGTCGCGCCCGAGCTTGAAACCGGTCAGGTCGAGTGCGACCGGCTGCTCGCGCAGGCCCGGCCAGTCCTCCGTATGGCAGGACGCGTCGATGCGGATGCGCTTGGCGGCGCCGTCGGTGCGCAGATTCCACTCGCCGGGCAGCTCCGGGTCGCAACTGCGTTCGGCCACCGGCGAACGCTCGAAGGCGACGCAACCGCCGAGCAGGGCCAGCGATGCCACCAGGGCGCCGGACAGCGCGCTGTGCCGGCGCGGCGTGGTCGCGGACGAAGGCAGGACGTGCTCGGGCGGGGTCGCTGTCATTGAAGGCCGTCGGGCGTGGGTCGGTGGGACCGGATGATCGGGCGCAAACGCGCCGCTGCGAAAGCCATCATGAGCCCGGAAAGCGGCAAAGCTCAAGCGAAATAGCCCGCGTTGCGTTATTGCAACGGCGGTCCGCCGGCCGTGGGCGGCGCTGACGCGTCGGTGCCTGAGTCGTCCTCCCCTCAGGCTTGTGCTGTTCCCCCTTGGAGAGGGGACAGGGTGCTTTGGTGCTTCCCGGCGAAGCGGCTTATGCACGCAGAGCAAATCCCCCGCGCGATGGAGTCCGCGGCGGCATCGGGCTGGCGTTGCGCGCCGCCCCCTTTGTCAAAGGGGGCGATTTCACGTTGGGGGCGTCGTTCTTCCCACGGCATTCGGTATCCAAGTCGCCTGTGCAGTTCCCCCCTTTGGAAAAGGGGGGCAGGGGGGATTTGCTTTGGCTCGCCCCGCAGCCGCTCAGTACCAGCGCTGCGCACCGCCTGATCTCACGCCGTTTCCAGCGTCGCCAGCACAGCGTCGGCTTCGACGAAATCGCCGGCCGCCGCGCGTACCTCAGCGAGCACGCCGGCGCGCGGGGACTTCAGGCTCAGCTCCATCTTCATCGCTTCGATCACCATCACTTCCTGGCCGGCCTCCACCGCGTCGCCGGCGGCGAGCTTGACCACGACCACGCGGCCCGGCATCGGCGCGGTGACGTGGTTGCCGGACCCGGAGGCGGCGCTGTGTTCGTGGCGATACATCGGCACCGATTCCAGGCGCAGGCGGCGCTCGCCGTCGTGCACGACCATCCGGCCGCCGCTCTCGCTCAGGCTCTCGGCGAAGGCGGTCAGGCGACGCGCGCGGCCGTCGATGCGCAGGCTTAGTTCGGCGCCGTCGAGGCGCGCGCCCTGGACCTGGTGTTGCACGTCGCCGAGCGCGGGAATCTCGATCCGGTAGTCGCCGCCGCTGCCGTGCGCCTGCAACTCCAGGCGCTCGTCGCGCTGCACGAAGGCCAGGCTGCGGCGGCCGCCGTGGCCGAGGCGCCAACCGTCGGCGATCGCCCACGGCGAATCCGGGTCGTTGGAGGCGGCGGCGTTATCGCGGCTGCGGCCTTCCTGGGCCAGCAACTGGACCACGGTCGCGCCGAGCAGCAGGTCGCGGTCGCCGGCCGCGTCGACCTGCGCCGAGGGCATGAACTCCTCGAGGTGGCGGTCCAGATACCCGGTGTCGATGCGGCCCTCGACCACCGCCGGATGACGGATCAGGCGCTCGAGAAATTCGATGTTCGACTTCGGCCCGGCGATCTCGCACTGGGCGAGCGCGCCGCGCAGGCGCGCCAGCGCGCGCGGACGGTCCTGGTCGTACACGATCAGCTTGGCGATCATCGGGTCGTAGAAGATCGTCACCGTGTCGCCTTCGATCACGCCCGAGTCCAGGCGCACGTGGGCGTCGGCGGACGGCAGGCGCAGGCGTTCCAGCTTGCCCGAGCCAGGCAGGAAACCGGCCTCGGGGTCTTCGGCGTACAGACGCACTTCGATCGCATGGCCGCGCTGGCCGATGGCGTCCTGCGCGCGCGGCAGGGCCTCGCCGGCGGCGACCCGCAACTGCCACTCGACCAGGTCGAGGCCGGTGACGAGCTCGGTGACCGGGTGTTCGACCTGCAGGCGGGTGTTGATCTCCATGAAGTAAAAGCCGCCCGGCTTTCCATCAGCATCCTGGCCGACGATGAACTCGACCGTGCCGGCGTTGACGTAGTCGATCGCCTGGCCGGCCAGCACCGCCGCCGCGCCCATCGTCGCGCGCAGCTCGGCGCTGAGGAACGGCGACGGCGATTCTTCCAGCACTTTCTGGTAACGGCGCTGGGCCGAGCACTCGCGCTCGTTGAGGTGGATCACCTGGCCATGGCGGTCGCCGAAGATCTGGATCTCGATATGGCGCGGCCGTTCGACATAGCGTTCGAGCAGGACGCGGTCGCGGCCGAAGGCGTTGCGCGCCTCGCGCTGGCAGCTTTCGAGCAGGGCCGGGAACTCCTCGCTCGCGCGCACGATGCGCATGCCCTTGCCGCCGCCGCCGTGGGCGGCCTTGATCATCAGCGGATAACCGATGCGGTCGGCCTCGCCGTGCAGCACCGCCGGGTCCTGGTTCTCGCCGGTATAGCCCGGCACCACCGGCACGCCGGCAGCCTGCATCAGTTCCTTGGCGCCGGCCTTGCTGCCCATCTTGCGCATCGAGGCGGCCTTGGGGCCGATGAAGGCGATGCCCGCGGCTTCGACGGCGTCGGCGAAGTCGGCGTTTTCGCTGAGGAAGCCGTAGCCGGGGTGGATCGCCTGGGCGCCGCAACGCAGCGCCACTTCGATGATGGCGTCGCCGCGCAGGTAGCTGTCGGCCGGGCGCGGGCCGCCGATCGGATAGGCCTCGTCGGCCTGGCGTACGTGCTGGGCGTCGGCGTCGGCCTCGGAATACACCGCGACGGTGCGGACGCCGAGGGTGCGGCAGGTGCGGATGACGCGACAGGCGATCTCGCCGCGGTTGGCGATCAGGATTTTTTCAAACATGAAGGAGCACGCCGGTCGGGCGCCGCAGCGCAGGGTGGAAGGAGGCCGCGCTGCGAAGGCTCGCGCGCGGCCGGGGTATTTTGGCCGATGGCCCGGCGCGGTGGGGCGGCTCGGGCCTCGGCGATGCGGCGCCGCTCGCGGCACGCCGTCGCAATACCGCGATGCGATGGGGTGACGCGATGACCTGCGCCGCCATCAGGCGGCCGGTGCGTGGCAGACCGCCTCGACGTTGTTGCCGTCGGGGTCGATCACATAAGCGCCGTAGTAGTTGGGGTGGTAATGCGCGCGCACGCCCGGCGCGCCGTTGTCGCGGGCGCCGGCGGCCAGCGCCTGCGCGTGGAAGGCATCGACCGCGGCGCGGCTGTCCGCATTGAAGGCCACATGGGCGCCGCCGCTAGCCTGGCCGCTCTTGCTGATCCAGAACGCCGGGCGCTGCGGCGGGCCGAAGCCGAACACTTCCTCGCCGCCGGTGATCTCCTTGCCGATCGTGGTCACCAGGCCGTAGCCCAACGGCGCCAGCACCTGCAGATAGAAGTCGCGGCTGCGCAGCGGGTCTGCGACGGACAGGCCGAGATGGTCGAGCATGGGACGCTCCTTGGATGGCGGTCCGTTACGGGCACCAGTGGGCTTTGCGCTTGTCGAGGAAGGCCGACAAGCCTTCCTGGCCTTCCGACGATACCCGCAGGGCGGCGATCAGGCCGGCATTGTCGGCGTCCAGGCGGGCGCCGTCGCGCTCGCCGGCGACCCGGCGCACCAGCGTCTTGGCCTGGGCGGCGGCATGCGGACCGGCCTTGAGCAACAACGCGATCTGCTGCGCGACCGCGGCATCCAGGCCGTCCTCGGCGATCACGTCATGAAGCAGGCCGATGCGCAGGGCGGTGGCGGCATCGAAGATTTCCGCGCTCGCGAACCAGCGGCGCGACTCGCGCGCGCCGATCGCCTCGATCACGTACGGCGAGATCACCGCCGGCAGCAGGCCCAGCTTGCTCTCGGTCAGGCCGAACTTCGCCGACGGCGTCGCCAGGGCGATGTCGCAGCAGGCGACCAGGCCGACGCCGCCCCCGAACGCCGCGCCGTGGACCCGGGCGATGGTCGGCTTGGGCAACTCGTTGAGGGTGCGCATCAGGCGCGCCAGGGCCAGGGCGTCCTCGCGGTTGGCCGCTTCGCTGGCCGCGGCCATGCCGCGCATCCAGTTGAGGTCGGCGCCGGCCGAGAACGAGGCGCCTTCGCCCTCGATCACCACCACCCGCACCTCGTCGTCGCCGGCCGCGGCTTCCAGCGCGCCGGTCAGCGCCGCGATCAGGATGGCGTCGAAGGCGTTGTGCAGCTCCGGACGATTCAGGCGCAGGCGGGCGACAGGGCCCTCGCGCAGGCTCAGCAGCGGATGGGACATGGGGGATGAGTTTGTAGGAGTTGGCGAATGATACCGTTCAGCTTGCCGCGTCCGCTCCTGTACGGTCGGCGGTGCTAGAATGAGAACAATTCCCATTTGGGACGCCGCCGTTCAGTGGAAGCCACCCTTTGAAGCTGTCCGAACTGCCGCGCCGCACCGCGGCCACGGTCGAGTCCGTCGATGACCAGATCGCCAACGACACCATCGCAAGACGCCTGCGCGAACTCGGTTTCGTCAGCGGCGAGCGGGTCGAAGTAGTGGCCGCCGGCCCGCTCTCGGCCGAGCCGCTGCTGGTCCAGGTCGGCTATACGCGCTTCGCCCTGCGCCGCAGCGAGGCCGCGCGCGTGCGGGTGAAGCTGCTGGACGCCAACGTTTCGGAGCCGCGGTCGTGACCGCCGCCGCCGAGCCCCTGCGCGTCGCCCTGGTCGGCAACCCCAACTGCGGCAAGACCGCGCTGTTCAACCTGCTGACCGGCAGCCGCCAGAAAGTCGCCAACTACGCCGGCGTCACCGTCGAGCGCAAGGAAGGCCGTTTGCGCGCGCCTTCGGGCCGCACCTATGCGGTGCTCGATCTGCCCGGCGCCTACAGCCTGCAGGCGGCGAGCCTGGACGAAGCGGTCACCCGCGACCTGGTGCGCGGTTTCTATCCCGGCGAACGCGCGCCCGACGTGCTGCTGTGCGTGGTCGATGCGACCAACCTGCGCCTGCACCTGCGCTTCGCCCTGGAACTGCGCGAACTCGGCCGGCCGATGGTGGTGGCGATCAACATGATGGACGCGGCCAAGCGCCGCGGCATCGAGATCGACCTGGCCTCGCTCGAGCGCGAACTCGGCGTGCCGGTGGTGCCGACCGTCGCGGTCAAGCGCGACGGCGCCCAAGAACTGGTCGCCCTGCTCGACCGGATCGCGGTCGGGCCGCGCGAACCGCACGAGCCGCGGGTGCGCCTGGGCGAGGGCGCCGACCTGCATGCCGAAACCCGTCGCCTGCTCGCGCTCAGCGTGAGCATGCCGACCCGCACCGCCAAGGTCGACGACGTGCTCGACCGCTGGCTGCTGCATCCGGTGTTGGGCCTGCTGACCCTGGCGGTGGTGATGTTCCTGATCTTCCAGGCGGTGTACGCCTGGGCGACGCCGTTGATGGACGGCATCGAGGCGGTCACCGCGCTCGCCGGCGAATGGGTCGGCGCGACCCTGCCGGAGGGGCCGCTGCGCAGCCTGCTGGTCGACGGCATCATCGCCGGCCTCGGCGGGGTGATCGTGTTCCTGCCGCAGATCCTGATCCTGTTCGCCTTCATCCTGGCGCTGGAGGAATCGGGCTATCTGCCGCGCGCGGCGTTCCTGCTCGACCGCATGATGGCCGGCGCCGGCCTGTCGGGCCGCTCGTTCATTCCGCTGTTGTCGAGCTTCGCCTGCGCTATCCCCGGGATCATGGCGACGCGCTCGATCCAGGACCCGCGCGATCGCCTGGCGACGATCCTGGTCGCGCCCCTGATGACCTGTTCGGCGCGCCTGCCGGTGTACGCCTTGCTGATCGGCGCCTTCATTCCGCAGCGCGAAGTCTGGGGCATGTTGAACCTGCAGGGCCTGGTGCTGTTCGGCCTGTACATGGCCGGCATCCTCAGCGCGCTGATGGTGTCGTGGGTGATGAAGAAGTGGCGCCGCGACAAGAGCGAGCACGCGCTGTTGCTGGAGCTGCCCTCGTACCGCATCCCGCATCCGCGCGATCTGCTGATCGGCCTGTGGGAGCGCGCCTGGATCTTCCTGCGGCGGGTCGGCGGCATCATCCTGTCGCTGACCATCCTGCTGTGGTTCCTGCTGTCGTTCCCGGGCCCGCCCGAGGGCGCGACCATGCCGGCCATCGACTACAGCTTCGCCGGCCGCATCGGGCACGCCATGACCGCCGTGTTCGCGCCGATCGGCTTCAACTGGCAGATCTGCATCGCCCTGATCCCGGGCATGGCCGCGCGCGAAGTCGCGGTGGCCTCGCTGGCGACGGTGTACGCCTTGTCCGCGGCCGACGACGAAGCCGCCGCGCAGGCGCTGAGCCCGATCATCACCGACACCTGGTCGCTGGCGACCGCGCTGTCGCTGCTGGTCTGGTTCATCTACGCGCCGCAATGTCTGTCGACCCTGGCGACGATCCGCCGCGAGACCAACTCGTGGAAACAGGTGGCGATCAGCGCCGGTTATCTGTTCGCCTTGGCCTACCTGGCCTCGTTGCTGACCTACCAGGTCGCGGTCGCCCTGGGAGCGGGCTGAGCCATGGACGCCGGACTGTTCGCGCAGTACGTGGTGATCGCGATCGCGGTGCTCGCCAGCGCCGTGGTCGTCGCGCGCAAACAGTTCCCCGGCGGCGTGCGCCGCTTGCGCGTGGCCTGCGCCCTGCCGCTGGTGCGCGACGGCCGGCCGCCGTGGCTGCGCCGGATCGGCAAGGCGAT
>NZ_JBPKJP010000012.1:0-72006 GCF_051217035.1 Lysobacter sp. 1R34A | reverse complement strand
GGCCCCCTGCTGTTGCTGCCGGGCCGCGGCACCCGCCTGAAAGGCCATGCCGATGCGCTGGCCCTGCTCGCGGCGATCCGCGCCGACGGCCGCGACGCGCGGTTGTGGCTGCCGGGCGCGCGCGAGGCCGGGCGCGAGGCCTACATCCTCGAACTCGAACAGGCCGCGCAGCAGCTCGGCATCGGCGAGGCGATCGCCTTCACCGCGCCGACCGACGCGATCGCCCGCGCCTATGCCGCCAGCGACCTGGTCCTGCAGCTCTCGCGCAAGCCCGAGGCCTTCGGCCGCACCGTGGTCGAGGCGCTGTCGTGCGCACGCCCGGTGGTCGGCTGGAACCACGGCGGCGTCGGCGAACTGTTGACCGAGCTGCAGCCGCGCGGCGCGGTCGCGCCGTTCGACCTGCAGGCGCTGCGCGCGGCGGCTTGCGAATTGCTAACGCAAGCGCCCGCGCCTGTGGATACGATGGCGTTTTCCCTGCGGGCGATGCAGGAGGCCACGCTTGCCGTCTATGCCGAACTCGTCGATCCCGCACACCGCGCCTGAGCCGGCGACGGCCGCGCCGCCGCCTGCCGACGCACCTCATGCGATCGTCGGCTGGCGCTGGGCGCCGGCCTGGATCCTGGCCTATGTGGCGCTGTTGTTCGCGCCGGGCTATGCCGAAACCGTCCTCTCCCTCGGTGCGCTGACCGCGCTGGTCCGGCTGGCGCTGGCGCGCTTCAACACCGGCGCGCGCCTGCTCAGCGATCCGGCCTGGGTGCTGACCAGCGCCCTGTTCGCGGCCTACTGGCTGCCGGAGCTGATTTCGGCGATCGATGCGGTCGACCCGGGCCGCGCCCTGCGCGAAGCCGCGGTCGACCTGCGCTATCTGCCGTTCCTGTGGCTGGTCGCGGCCGCGGTCGCGACCCGCCAGGGGCAACGCACCACCTTCGGCGGCTTGGCCATCATCATCGGCCTGTGGACGGTCGACGCCTTGTTGCAGGGCCTCACCGGCACCAGCCCTCTGTTCTTCGGCATCGATTCGCTGAAGCAGGCGATCAGCGGACACGGCATGTGCTCGGCCGCCGAGATCGCCAGCGTCGACCGCCTCAGCGGCGTGCTCGGCCCGTGCAATCTCAAGCTCGGCCAGGTGATCGCGAGCTTTTCGCCGTTCGCGCTTTACGCCGCCGGCCGCCGTTTCCGTCTCGGCGGTTGGCTGGTCGCGGCCGCCGCGGTCGGCGTGGTGGTGGTGCTGGCCGGTTCGCGCGCCTCGTGGATCACCTACGGCCTGGTGCTGGTGCTGTCGGGCTGGCGCCTGCTCGGCTGGAAGCGCCTGCTCGGCGTGTTCGCGTTCGGCGTGCTGGCTTTGGCGGTGCTCGACCAGACCACGCCGCAGGTGCACGACCGCCTCGCCCGCACCGCGCACATCGTCAGCGCCGACGTCGAAGGGCTCGACAGCGCGCTGTCCGGGCGCACCCGGATCTGGCGCGCGGCGCTGTGCATGGTCGGCGAGCATCCGGTCAACGGCGTCGGCGCGCGCGGTTTCCGCGAGGCCTTTCCGGCCTGCGACCCGCAGCCCGGACGCACGACGTCCTGGGGCGAAGGGCCGGCCCTGCATGCGCACCAGTTGCTGCTCGAAGTGCTCGCCGAAACCGGCGCCTTCGGCCTGTTGCTGTGGCTGGCCGGCGCCGCGCTGGCCTGGCGCGCCTGGGCGGTGGCCGATGCGCGCGCGCGCGAAGCCGCGCGGCCGGCGATGCTGGCCTTGCTGGTGACGGTGTTCCCGTTCAACACCCACCTGGCCTTCTATTCGACCTTCTGGGGCGGGCTGACCTTGCTGCTGGCGGCGCTGTACGCCGGCAGTCTGCTGGCGCAACCGCCGGACGAGGGCGAGGCGGCGTAGGCGGTTTCGCGATCAGGCCTTAGCGTTTTCGGCGTCCTGATCCGGCGCGGGTTTCTTGTACGGCGAGCGCATCCCCGGCGGACGGCGCTTGAAGCGGCGGTGGATCCACAGGTACTGGCTCGGCGCTTCGCGCACCATCGCCTCGATTTCGGCATTGACGCGGGTGCTGTCCTGCGTGGCATCGCTGGACGGAAACCCGGCCAGCGGCGCGCCGACGCGCAGGACGTAGTCGGCGCCTTCGCGGCGATGGAAGAACGGCACCACCGCGCACCCGCTGAGGCGCGCGAACTGGTGGGTCGCGGTGATCGTCGCCGCCGGCACGCCGAAGAACGGCGCGAACACCGTGTCCTTGCCGCGCATGTCCTGGTCCGGCGCATACCACAGGAAACCGCCCTGCTTGAGGTGGCGCATCGCCGGACGGATCTCTTCGTTGGTGAACATGGCCGCGGCATAGCGCAGCCGGCCGCGCTTGACCGCCCATTCCATGACCGGGTTGCGGTGCTTGCGGTACATGCCGGCCAGCGGCAGGTGGTCGCACATCAGCCGCCCGCACATCTCCAGAGTCATGAAATGGCCGGAGATCATCAGCACGCCGCGGCCGGCCGCGCGCACTTCGTCGAGTCGGTCCAGGCCTTCGATGCGCACCGTGCGCCGCATCGGCGCGACCTCGCCCCACCAGGCGCGGGCGAATTCGAAGAAGCCGATGCCCAGGTCGCGGAAGCTGTCGCGCAGCAGGGCCTCGCGCTCGGCCTCGCTCTTTTCCGGGAAGCACAGCGCCAGGTTGATGCGCGCCGCGCGCCGGCGCTGGCTCGCCGCGCGCAGGGCGAAAGCGCCGATCAGGCGGCCGAGCGCGCGTTGCAGGCCCCAGGGCAGGCGAGCGCCGAAACACATCGCGGCCAGGGCGAGCCACATCGGCCACAGGCGCGGCACCAGCAGGGAAGGGCGGGGGGGCAGGACGGGTTCGGCCATGGCGCTAGTTTATGCGGTGAGCGTGTAGTGCCGGTGCACTGCGGATCGCCGCAGCTTCGAGCAGCCAGTCCGGCGGTCGGCGATCGTGCGGCTGCGCCGTACCGCGGGCCTCGCGGTGCATGGCGCCGATGCGGTGCGAACGTCCTCGCATCGCCGGTTTTGCGCGCCCGGTCGAGGCCGGCCCGCCGTGCGATGAGCGCATCCACGACCGGATCACCTCCGCAAGCTTTATCCTTGTCGGATGCGGAAGGACTTGATCGAGCGCCTGTTGCGCGGCCTGTATTCGGTCGCGCTGTATCTGTTGGCGCCGGTGACGATCTATCACCTGATCTGGCGCGGCTTCCGCCAGCCGGCCTATTTCCAGCGCTGGCTCGAGCGCTACGCGGTCTATCGCGGTCCGGCGCAGACCCGCACCCTGTGGCTGCATGCGGTGTCGGTCGGCGAGGTCAACGCCGCGATCCCGCTGGTGAACGCCCTGCGGCGCGGCCGTCCCGACCTGCGCCTATTGGTGACCACGATCACCCCGACCGGTTCGGACCGCGCGCGTTCGGCCTGGGGCGACTCGGTCGAGCACGTCTATCTGCCCTACGACCTGCCCGGCGCGGTCGGGCGGTTCCTTCGCCATCACCAGCCCTGCGCGGCGCTGATCATGGAAACCGAGCTTTGGCCGAACCTGTTGTTCGGCTGCCGCGACCGCGGGATTCCGGCCTATATCCTCAATGCCCGCTTGTCCGAGCGTTCGTTGCGCGGCTACCGCGTGCTCGCGCCGCTGGTCGGGCGCGCCCTGCGCACGGTGCGCACGGTCGCGGCGCAATCGCGCGCCGACGGTGCGCGCTTCGTCGAACTCGGCGCGCGCCCCGAGCAGGTCACCGAGACCGGCAACCTCAAGTTCGATGTCAACGTGCCCGACGCGCTCGACGAATTCGCTCTCGAATGCCACCGCCACACCGGCGAGCGGCCGGTGTGGATCGCGGCGAGCACGCACGAGGATGAGGAAGCCGCGACGGTGGCCATGCACCGGCGCCTGCGCGAACGTTTCCCCGGCCTGCTGCTGTTGTGGGCGCCGCGCCATCCCGAGCGTTTCCGGGTGGTCGCCGAGAACGCCCGCAGCGCCGGCTGGCAGGTGTCGACGCGTTCGCGCGCGCGTTGGCCGCAGCCCGGCGACGATGTGTTCGTCATCGACACCCTCGGCGAACTGATGAGCTTCTACGCCTGCGCCGACGTCGCATTCGTCGGCGGCAGCCTGCAGGCTATCGGCGGGCACAACCTGCTGGAACCCGCCGCCACCGGCACCCCGATCGTGACCGGCCCGCACCTGCACAACTTCGTCGAGATCGCACAGCGGCTCGAAACCGCCGGCGCCCTGCGCATCGGCGCCGACGCCGACGCGGTCGAAGCCGCGGTCGAGCGCCTGCTGGCCGACCCGATCGAGCGCGCCAGGATGATCGACGCCGGCCGCGCCCTGGTCGAACTGGGCCGCGGCGCCCTGGCCCGCACCATGGCCCTGCTGCAGCCGGCGTTGCCGCCGCTGCCGTGAGCGCTGCGCGCCGCGCCCTGTAGGAGCGGCGTGAGCCGCGACTGCGGGATGGGCAGAAACGCCATCGTCGTCGTAAATCATCGACGCGAAATACCGGCACGCGGGTAGGAGCGGCGCAAGCCGCGACCGCGAACCCACAACCATTGCGCCAACGTCCGCAGAGCGTCGTCTTCGCAGCGGTGCCCGTGGTCGCGCCGTCGTTGCCAGGGCGCGGTCGCGGCTTGCGCCGCTCCTACAGTTGGAAACGCACAAACGAAAAAACCGCCGGAGGCCGGCGGTTTTTCGTGGAACTCCGAAGCTACCCGGAGTGTGGGCTCAGCGGGTCAGCGGCGGCGCTAGGTCGGTGGCGGCGTCGGCGGTCAGCAGGCGGTTGATGTCCTGCACGTCGGCGACGTCGAGCGAGCCGGCGGCCTGCTCCAGCAGCAGACGGTTCTGCAGGTAGTTGTATTTCGACTGGGCATAGGCCTGCTGCGCTTCCAGCAGGGTGCGCTGGTTGTTCAACACGTCCAGCACGGTGCGGGTGCCGACTTCCAGGCCGACCTGCGAGGCGTCGTAGGCGGCCTGCGCCGAGACCAGGGCGAGACGGCGCGCTTCGACTTCGCTGATGCCGGCGACCAGGGTCTGATAGGCGTTGCGGGTGGTGCGCACCAGCAGGCGCTTCTGGCGTTCGAGTTCGTCCTGGGCGGCGTCGCGGCGCGCCAGGGCCTGGCGCACGCCGGACTGGATGCGGCCGCCGGCGTACAACGGCACCGACAGTTCCAGGCCGATGCTCGGGCCGTGGTTGGCGTTGCCGGGGGCGTTCATGGTCTGGCCCATGAAGGTGCGGTCGCCCCAGTTGGCGTTGTCGCCGTAGCTGCCGCTCAAGCTCAGGGTCGGCCAATGACCGGCGCGCGCGGTTTCCACGCCGATCTCGGCGGCGCGCACCTGCAGGTCCTGCGCCCGCAGCGAGGGATTGTTCTGCACCGCGTTGGCGACCCAGCCTTCGACGTCCTGCGCTTCGGGCAGGCTCGGCTTGAAGTCGGCCGGCAGCGCCTTGAGCGTGCGCACCGGCTGGCCGGTGATCTGGCTCAGGCCCTGGTAAGCGTCCTCGACCGCGTTGCGCGCGGTGATGGTGCCGGCGCGGGCGGTGTCGTACTGGGCGCGCGCTTCGTGCACGTCGGTGATCGGCGCCAGGCCGACTTCCAGGCGCTTGGAGGCGTAGTCGAACTGCTTCTGCAGCGCGGTTTCGGCGGCTTCGGCGGCGGCCAGGTTCTCGAGCTTCACCAGCACGTCGAAGTAGGCCGCCGAGGTGCGCGTGATCAGTTCCTGGCTGGCCGACTCCAGGGTGAAGTCGCTGGCCTGGCTGATCGCATTCTGACCCTGGTAGGTCTTGATGCTGGCGCGGTTGTAGATCATCTGGCTCGCGGACAGCGCGTAGTTGCGCGAGGTGCTGTCGGAGCGAAAGTCGACGCCGGCCGGGACCGGGTCCGGATCGGTCGGGTCGCTGCTGCCCGAGCCGCCTTCGGTGGTGGTGCGGCTGCGGGTCAGCCGCGCGGTGCCCGACAAGGACGGCAGCAGCGCGGCGCGGGCCTGGATGCGGTCTTCCTTGGTCGCCAGACGGTTGGATTCGGCCGCCGACAGCTGCGGGTCGCCCTGGCGCGCGAGTTCGTAGGTCTGCAACAAGTCTTCCGCCGACGCGACGGCCGGCAGCAGGGATAAGGCCAGGGCAAGAACGAGAGGGCGGCGGATCATGCGGCTTCCTTGAGCGTTCAGAACTCGAAGGCAGGCGCGGGGGCCGCGCCGACGAGATAGGGGAGGTCGGTTTCGAACAACGATTGGATGCGCGCAGCGTTGACATCGTTGCGTTCGCCGGCGGTGACCCGCAGTCCTTCCATGGCCGGCGAGCGGCCGCGGACGACGAACAGGCGCCCGTCGGGCTGCAGCCACTGCAGCCACTGCGGCGGAATCTCGGCGACTGCGCCGGTCACGCAGATCGCGTTGAAGCGGCGGTCGGTGCGGTAAGCCAGGGCGTCGGCTTCGACGACCTGGACGTTGTCGATCGATTGCGCGGCCAGGCGCGCGCGCGCAGTCGCGGCGAGGTCGGCGTGAAGCTCGAGGCTGACCACTTCGCGGGCGAGGCGGCCGAGGCAGGCGGTCAGGTAGCCGCTGCCGGTGCCGATCTCGAGCACGTCGTCGGTCGGGTCGACCGCGAGCGACTGCAGGGTGCGGCCTTCGAGCACCGGCTTCATCATGAATTCGCCGTGCGCCAACGGCAGCTGCACGTCGGTATAGGCCAGATTGCGGTGCGCCTCGTCGACGAAGGCTTCGCGCGGCAGGGCCGCCAGCACATCGAGCACGCGCGGGTCGAGCACGTCCCACGGCCGAACCTGTTGTTCGACCATCAGTTCACGTGCTTTGGCGTAATCGAGCGTAGTCATCGGGGCGTCTTCATGGTGCGTGGGAACTGCGAATTCTACCGGGACCGCACGACCCCCGGAGCAAAAGAATTAACCACGCCCCGGTTCGGGCTTAGTGCCGAAAGTCACCGGAACTCTCGGCACCGTGCGGGTTTCGGGCCGTGGCGCGGCGGTTTCAGCGCTCGCGGCGGGCGTAAGCGCGCAGGAACATCGTCACCGAGGCGTCGATGTGCGCACGCACCTCGGTCCGGCCCGGCGCGCCGCAGCCGAACATCAGCAAAGCGTGCGGCTCGCCCTTGACCAGGCAGAAAAACTGCGGCGCGGCGCGGGCCACGTCGTCGATCTCCAGCTCGCCGGCCTCGACCCGGCGTTGCAGCAAGGCGGTGAATTCGTCGTGCAGCCGTTGCGGGCCGGCCTCCCAGAACATCTTCGACAGCGGCGACTGGGCGACCTGGGGCGAGCACAGCAGGCGGTGGATCTGGATCGCCTCGGGCGAGCTGACCATCTCGTAGAAGGCATTGGCGATCGCCAGCAGGCGCTCGCGCAGCGGCGTGGCCGGGTCGGGCACGAACATCAGCGGCGGCAGGTGCTGCTCGCAATAGGCCTGGACCGCGGCGCCGAACAAGGTCTCTTTGTCGCCGAAATGGCTGTAAACCGTGAGCTTGGACACGCCCGCGCCGGCGGCGATCTGGTCCATGCTGACCCCGTCGAACCCCTCGGCCAGGAACAGGCGCTTGGCCGCGTCCAGGATCGCGTTGCGCTTGCTCAGATCCTTCGGGCGGCCAGGGCCGGCCGGCTTGGCCGGAGGCGAGGGGGGGCTGGAGGGGCGGGGCGAAGGCATAAGGAATACTGGACTACCGGGTTCGTTATTTATACAGTACTGACAAGTACATTAATTCGCGATGAGGCCAACCGCAATGCGCCACCGGACTTTTTCCGCCGCATCCTCCGCTCCGATGCTGTTCGGCGCGGCGCTCGTGCTGGTCCTGACGGCCTGCGGCAACGGCCAGCAGGTCGAAGAGTCCCCGCGGCCGGTGCTGGTCGCCCGCCCGGGCGGCACGGTCAACGGGATCTCGGCCTTCGCCGGCGAAGTCCGGGCCCGCGAAGAAAGCCCGCTGTCGTTCCGGGTCGGCGGCAAGCTGGTCGAACGCAAGGTCGACGTCGGCGCCCATGTTGCCGCAGGCCAGGTGCTGGCGGTACTCGACGCCGGCGATCTCGACGCCCAGGCGCGCGCGGCCCAGGCCCAGCTCGCCGCCGCCGAGGCCGACTACGGCCGCGCCCGCGCCGACCAGATCCGCTATGCGCAGCTGGCCAAGGACCAGTTGGTCAGCCGCTCGACCCTGGACGCCCAGGACGCGGCGGCCAAGGCCGCGCTCGGCCAGGTCAACGCCGCCCGCGCCAACCTCGAGGTCGCGCGCAACCAGTCCGCCTACACCCATCTGCGCGCGCCGAGCGCCGGGGTGATCGCCAGCCGCAGCGCCGAGGCCGGCCAGGTGGTCGCCGCCGGCCAGCAGGTGTTCGCGCTGGCCGCCGACGGTGCCCGCGAAGTCGCCTTCGCCGTGCCCGAGGGCGCGATCGCGACCTTCAAGCCGGGCCAGGAGGTGTTGATCGAATTGTGGTCGCAGTCCGGCCAGCGTTGGCCGGGCCGGGTCCGCGAGGTCTCGCCCGCGGCCGACCCGGCTTCGCGCACCTACGCTGCGCGAGTCACCGTCGACGCGCCGGCCGGCACCCTCGAGCTCGGCCAGAGCGCACGCATCTACCTGCCCAACCAGGCCGCCAGCGGGCTCAGCGTGCCGCTCGCGGCGGTGCAGCGCAGCGCCAACGGCACCGCCGTGTTCGTCGTCGACATCAACAGCGGCACGGTCAAGCTGCGCCCGGTCAGGACCGGTCCCTACGGCCCGGAGCGGGTGCCGGTGACCTCGGGCCTGCAGCCCGGCGACTGGGTCGTCGCCGCCGGCGGCCACCTGCTGCGCGAGGGCCAGAAAGTCCTCGCCGTCGACCGCGACAACCACCCGGTCGAGCCCGCCTCGCCGAGCGGCGGCAAGCGCCCGGCGCCGAACGCCGCAAAGCGCTGACCCCCGGCTCCCTGCGACCTCCGACCAGGCCGGCCATGCCTCCGCGCTACCGCCCGCACCCTCACCCCAACCCTGTCCCGCCGCCGGGACAGGGGCCTACGAAGTGAGCTGATCCATGCGCTTCAATCTTTCCGAATGGGCCCTGCGCCACCGCAGCCTGATCGTCTACGCCATGCTGGTGCTGGCCATCGCCGGTGCGATGTCCTATCTGCGTCTCGGCCGCAGCGAGGACCCGGCCTTCACCTTCAAGGTGATGGTGGTGCGCACCCTGTGGCCCGGCGCGACCGCCGAGGAAGTCTCGCGCCAGGTCACCGAGCGCATCGAGAAGAAACTCATGGAGACCGGCGAGTACGAGTTCATCCGCTCGTACTCGCGCGCCGGCGAGTCGCAGGTGATCTTCGCCGCGCGCGATTCGATGCGCTCCAGCGAGATCGGGCCGCTGTGGTACCAGGTGCGCAAGAAGATCGGCGACATTCGCCCGACTTTGCCGAGCGACGTGGTCGGCCCGTTCTTCAACGACGAATTCGGCGACACCTTCGGCAACATCTATGCGCTGACCGGCGAGGGCTTCGACTACGCCGTGCTCAAGGACTACGCCGAGCGCGTGCAACTGGCGCTGCAGAGCCAGACCGACGTCGGCAAGATCGAGCTGATCGGCGTGCAGGACGAAAAGATCTGGGTCGAGCTGTCGAACGTGAAGCTGTCGACCCTGGGGGTGCCGGCGCAAGCCGTGCAGGAAGCGCTCAATCAGCAGAACGCCCTGGTCGCGGCCGGCTTCTTCGAGACCCCGACCAGCCGCGTGCCCTTGCGCGTCGGCGGCCAGTTCACCTCGGTCGAACAGATCCGCGAATTTCCGATCCGGGTCGGCGACCGCACCTTCCGCCTGGCCGACGTCGCCGACGTGCGCCGCGGCTTTTCCGATCCGCCGCAGCCGCGCATGCGCTTCATGGGCCAGGATGCGATCGGCATCGGCGTATCGATGAAGCAGGGCGGCGACATCCTGCGGCTCGGCAAGACCCTGGAATCGGAATTCGCGCGGCTGCAGAAGACCCTGCCGGCCGGCATGGAACTGCGCAAGGTCGCCGACCAGCCCGCCGCGGTCGAGGAATCGGTCGGCGAGTTCGTGCGCGTGCTCGCCGAAGCGGTCGCGATCGTGCTGTTGGTGAGCTTCTTCTCGCTCGGCCTGCGCACCGGTCTGGTGGTGGCGCTGTCGATCCCGCTGGTGCTGGCGATGACCTTCGCGGTCATGGATTTCTTCGGCGTCGGCCTGCACAAGATTTCGCTCGGCGCGCTGGTGCTGGCGCTGGGCCTGCTGGTCGACGACGCGATCATCGCGGTCGAGATGATGGCGATCAAGATGGAGCAGGGCTTCGACCGCCTGCGGGCCGCCGCCTTCGCCTGGGACAGCACCGCCTTCCCGATGCTGACCGGCACCCTGGTCACCGCGGCCGGCTTCCTGCCGATCGCGACCGCCGCCTCGAGCACCGGCGAATACACCCGCTCGCTGTTCCAGGTGGTGACCATCGCCCTGCTGGTGTCGTGGATCGCCGCGGTCGCCTTCATCCCCTTCCTCGGCGACAAGCTGCTGCCGGACTACGGCCACGCCGCGGCGCCGCCGAAGCCCGGTTCGCTGGCCGCGCGCTGGCACGATGCGCGCGTGGCCTGGGCCCGGCGCCTGCCGATGCTCGCCAGCGTGATCGCGCCGAAGCCGCCGATAGACGGCCACGCCCACGACCCGTACGAATCCAAGTTCTATGTGCGCTTCCGCGGCTGGGTGACCTGGTGCGTGCGCCGGCGCTGGCTGGTGATCGGCATCACCGTCGGCGCCTTCCTGCTGTCGGTGTTCATGTTCCGCTTCGTGCCGCAGCAGTTCTTCCCGGACTCGGTGCGCCCCGAACTGATGGTCGACATGGAGCTGGCCGAAGGCAGCTCGCTGCGCCAGACCGGCGAGCAGGCCAAGCGCCTGGAGGCCATGCTCAAGCAGCGCAAGGACCTGGCCAATTACGTGTCCTACGTCGGCACCGGCTCGCCGCGCTTCTACCTGCCGCTCGATCAGCAACTGCCGGCGGCCAACTTCGCTCAATTCGTGCTGATGCCGAAGGACCTGCAGGCCCGCGAGACCCTGCGCACCTGGATCATCCAGGACGTGGCGCCGCGCTTCCCGGAGCTGCAGTTGCGGGTGACGCGACTGGAGAACGGGCCGCCGGTCGGCTATCCGGTGCAGTTCCGCGTGTCCGGCGAACACATCGACCAGGTGCGCAAGATCGCCAATCAGGTGCGCGAGAAGATCCGCGCCAACCCGCACGTCGCCAACGTCAACCTCGACTGGGACGAGCCCAGCAAGGTCGTGCGCCTGCAGGTCGACCAGGAGCGCGCGCGTGCGCTCGGCATCAGCTCGGCGCAGCTGTCGCAGTTCCTGTCCAGCTCGCTGTCGGGCTCGCACATCAGCACCTACCGCGAAAGCAACGAGCTGATCGAGATGCTGCTGCGCGGCCCCGAGCAGGAACGCCTGCAGCTCGACATGCTCGGCAGCCTGATGGTGCCGACGAGCAACAACCGCAGCGTGCCGCTGACCCAGATCGCCACCCTCGAATACGGTTTCGAGGAAGGCATCATCTGGCACCGCGACCGTCTGCCGACGATGACCGTGCGCGCCGACATCTACGACGGTACCCAGCCGTCGAGCGTGATGGCGCAGATCTCGCCGACCCTCGACGGGCTGCGCGCCAAGCTGCCGTACGGCTATTCGATCGACATCGGCGGCAGCGTCGAAGACTCGGCGCGCGGGCAGAAGTCGATCAACGCCGGCATGCCGCTGTTCCTGTTCGCGGTGTTCACCCTGCTGATGCTGCAGTTGCGCAGCTTCTCGCGCAGCTTCATGGTGCTGCTGACCGCGCCGCTGGGCCTGATCGGCGTGACCCTGTTCCTGCTGGTGTTCCGGGTGCCGTTCGGCTTCGTCGCGATGCTCGGCACGATCGCGCTGGCCGGCATGATCATGCGCAACTCGGTGATCCTGGTCGACCAGATCGAACAGGACCGCAGCGAAGGGCATGAGCCGTGGAAGGCCATCGTCGACGCGACGGTGCGGCGGTTCCGCCCGATCGTGTTGACCGCGCTGGCGGCGATCCTGGCGATGATTCCGCTGTCGCGCAGCGCCTTCTTCGGCCCGATGGCGGTGGCGATCATGGGCGGCCTGATGGTCGCGACCCTGTTGACCCTGCTGTTCCTGCCGGCGCTGTACGCGGCGTGGTTCCGGATCAAGGTGCCGAGCGAGACTTGAGGTCGAAGCGACTGTCGCGCCGAATACCCTCTCCCATTTACGGGAGAGGGGTTGCGCAGGATTGAACCAAAGAACCTGCCGTCTAAGCGTGCTCGACGCTGAAGGCCAAGGTCGCCTCGATCGCCCGCTTCCAGCCCGCATACAGGCGCTCGCGCTCGGCTTCGAGCATCTGCGGTTCGAAACTGCGTTCGACCTGCCACTGCCGGGCGATCTGCTCGCGGCTTTCCCAGAACCCGACCGCCAATCCGGCGAGATAAGCAGCGCCGAGCGCAGTGGTCTCGCTGACTCTCGGGCGCTTCAGGGGCACGTCGAGAATATCGGCCTGGAACTGGGCAGTGAAATCGTTGGCGATGGCGCCGCCGTCGGCGCGCAGCGACTTCAGTTCGATGCCCGAATCGGCCTGCATCGCGCTGAGCACGTCGCGGGTCTGGTAGGCCAGCGATTCGAGCACGGCGCGGACGAAATGTTCCTTGCTGGTGCCGCGGGTGAGGCCGAACATCGCGCCGCGCACGTCGCTGCGCCAATACGGCGCGCCGAGGCCGACGAATGCCGGCACGAAGTAAACGCCTTCGGTCGAACGCGCGCGTTCGGCGTAGGCCTGCGAATCGCCGGCCTTGCCGAGCATGCGCAGGCCGTCGCGCAACCACTGCACCGCCGAACCGGCGACGAAGATGCTGCCTTCGAGCGCGTACTCGACCTTGCCGTCGATGCCCCACGCGATCGTGGTCAACAGGCCGTTGTCCGAACGCACCGCCTTCTCGCCCGTGTTCATCAGCAGGAAGCAGCCGGTGCCGTAGGTGTTCTTGGCCATGCCGGCCTCGAAGCAGGCCTGGCCGAACAGCGCGGCCTGCTGGTCGCCGGCGACGCCGCAGATCGGCACCGAGTTGTTGAAGAAATGCCGCGCGCCGGTGTGCGCGTAGATCTCGCTGCTGGAACGCACCTCCGGCAGCATGGCTGCCGGCACGTCGAGCATCTTCAGCAGCTCCGGGCACCACTGGCGCTTGTGGATGTCGTACATCAGGGTGCGCGAGGCGTTGCTGTAGTCGGTGACGTGGGCTTTGTTCTCCGACAGGTTCCAGATCAGCCAGGTGTCGATGGTGCCGAACAACAGGTCGCCGCGTTCGGCGCGTTCGCGCGCGCCTTCGACGTGATCGAGGATCCACTTGACCTTGGTGCCGGAGAAGTAGGCGTCGATCAGCAGGCCGGTGCGTTCGCGCACCAGCGTCTCGTAGCCGTCGGCCTTGAGCTGGTCGCAGATCGCCGCGGTCTGGCGCGATTGCCACACGATCGCGTTATGGATCGCCTGGCCGGTGTGCCGGTCCCACACCACCGTGGTCTCGCGCTGGTTGGTGATGCCGATGCCGGCGATCTGCGAGGCGCCGATCCGGGCCTTGGTCATCGCCTCGATGGCGGTGGTCTGCACGCTGGCGAGGATCTCGCGCGGGTCGTGCTCGACCCAGCCCGGGCGCGGGAAGATCTGCTCGAATTCGCGCTGGGCGACGCCGACCACCGCGCCGTTGCGATCGAACAGCATTGCGCGCGAGCTCGTCGTGCCTTGGTCGATGGCGAGGATGTAGGATTCGGTCATGGCGTTGATGAGGAGTGAGTGGAGAGGAATGAGAAGCCGCGAACCTAGTGCAGAGGAGTGAGAAGTGAGTCAGGGCGGGCTTTCGGCTGGTTGAAGACGATCGTTGTGCGAAGTGCGAAGTGCGAAGTGCGAAGTGCGAAGTGCGAAATGCGAAATGCGAAGGAACCCGGATGACGACGTGAGCCGCTCCTACTCACTCCTCACTTCTCCCCGCTCGCTCCTCGCGTCTCCCTAGCCGTAAACCGCCTGAAACCCGAACGCGCCGAGCAGCGCGCCGACGATCGGCGCCACGACCGGCACCCAGGCATAGCTCCAGTCGGAGCCGCCCTTGCCGGCGATCGGCAGCAGCGCGTGGGCGATGCGCGGGCCGAGGTCGCGCGCCGGGTTGATCGCGTAACCGGTCGGTCCGCCGAGGGACATGCCGACCACCACCACCAGCAGGCCGACGCCGAGCGGGCCCATGCCGGGCGCCAGCGTGTTGGCTCCGACCGCCAGTGCGCCGAAGGTCAGGGCGAAGGTGCCGATGACTTCGGTCAGGACGTTGGCCTTGGTGTCGCGCACCGCGGGCGCGGTGCAGAAGATCGCGAGCTTGGCGGCGGGGTCGTCGCTGATCCGCCAGTGGGCCAGATAGGCCAGCCAGACCAGCACCGCGCCGGCGAAGGCGCCGGCGATCTGCGCGGCGACATAGCCCGGCACCACCGCCCACGAGAGCTTGCCGATGCCCGCCAGGGCGATGGTCAGCGCGGGGTTCATGATCGCGCCGCTGGTCGGTCCGGCGATGAAGATGCCGATCAACACCGCCAGCCCCCAGGCCGCGGTGATCACGCCCCAGCCGGCGCCTTGCGCCTTCGACCGGTTGAGCAGGGCACCGGCCACCACGCCGTTGCCGAGCAGGATCAGCATGCAGGTGGCGATGAACTCGCTGAGGTATTGCGACATCGGTGTGACCATTGCGATGACTCTCCTGGGTGTCGCGTCGGTACGTCGGTGGCGTTATCGAGGGCGGCTACGGCGTTGCGAGTCGTGGCGATAGTTCGGTTAGGAGTGGTGGGCGGCCAACGGAAACGAAATTCCTTCCTTTCGTCATTCCCGCGAGGGCGGGAATCCATAGACTTCAGAGCCATGCTTCCGAGGAGCCCTGGAGGTTCGGCTTCGCCGAAATGAAAGCGGAGCCTGCCTTCTCGGGAATGACGATGGGGGGACGAGCGACTGAGCGCGCACTCCCGACAGTGCGTGGCGGCGCCCCGGCTCATGCGTCCTCCGCTGGTACATCCTCCGCGGGTACATCTATACCAGCCCGGCCAGCCAGACGTCGCGCAACATAACCCTGGAGTTGCATCGCACCCGCCGCATCGATGCGCAGCCCGAGCTTCGAGCGTCGCCACAGGACGTCCTCGGCGCTGCGCGCCCATTCGTAATCGACCAGGTAGTCGACCTCGGCGGTGTACAGGTCGGCGCCGAAGCATTCGCCCAGCTCTTCCAGATGCGAGCAGCTCTCGACGATGCGCAGCGCGCGGCTGCCGTAGTTGCGGCACAGGCGCAGGGCCAGGGCGTCGGGCAGCCACGGCCGGCGCAGGCTGAAGTCGGCGTGGAAGGCTTCGAAGTCGGCGCCGGGCAGGTCGCCCCCCGGCAGCGGCTCGGCACCGGTCCAGGCCGGGCGCGGCGCACCGAACAAGGGCGCGAGCCGGTCGCAGGCTTCCTCGGCGAGCTTGCGCGCGGTGGTCAGTTTGCCGCCGAACACGTTGAGCAAGGCCGCGCCTTCGCGGTCGAGGGTCAGCAGGTAGTCGCGGGTGATCTCCGAGGCGGCGTCGCTTTCGTCGTCGAGCAGCGGGCGCACCCCGCTATAGGTCCAGACCACGTCGCTCGCTTGGATGGCCCGCTTGAAATAGCGCGAGGCGGCCTCGCACAGGTACTGGGTTTCGGCCTCGTCGATGCGCGGCGCCGCGGGATCGGCGTGGTAGTCGACGTCGGTGGTGCCGATCAGGGTGTAGTCGTGTTCGTAAGGGATCGCGAACACGATGCGGCGATCGGGTTGTTGGAAGATGTAGGCGTGATCGTGTTCGAACAGCCGCGGCACGACGATGTGGCTGCCCTTGATCAAGCGCAGGTTGTGCCGATGCTTTACCTGTGCGACTTCGTCGAGGAAGCGCGCCGCCCACGGGCCGGTGGCATTGACCAGCGCGCGTGCGCGCACTCGCCGCGGCCCGCCGTCGGGACCGCGCAACTGCACCTCCCAGGCCTCGGCGCCGCGCTGCGCTGAGACGCAGGCGGTGCGGGTCAGCACGGTCGCGCCGCGTTCGGCCGCATCCATCGCGTTGAGCACTGCCAGCCGTGCGTCCTGCACCCAGGCGTCGGAGTAGGCGAAGCCGTGGACGAAGTCGTCGCGCAACGGGCGCCCGGTGATGTGTTTGCGCAGGTTGACCGAGCGCGAGCCCGGCAGGCCGCGTCCGCGCCGGCCGCCCAGGCGGTCGTACAGGAACAGGCCGATGCGGATCATCCAGGCCGGGCGCAGATGCGGTTGGTGCGGCAGGACGAAGCGCAGCGGCCAGATGATGTGCGGGGCCATGCGCAACAGGCGCTTGCGTTCGGCCAGGGCCTTGCCGACCAGGGCGAACTCGAACTGTTCGAGATAGCGCAGGCCGCCGTGGATCAGCTTGGTGCTGGCGCTGGAGGTGTGCGAGGCGATGTCGTCGCGTTCGCACAGCAGCACCGACAAGCCGCGGCCGGCGGCGTCGCGGGCGATGGCGACGCCGTTGATGCCGCCGCCGACGATCAATACATCGACGGCGGACAGCTCGTCGGCGGAAAGCCCGGTCTCGGACAGCACGGCATCGGGCTGAGTCGCGGCGGGCGCTGGGCGGTCGGGAGCGGATGCGGGTTCGGTCATGCGCTCTCGCGAATGCTGCGGGCCGCGGCGTCGACCCAGGACACGTCAGGATGATGGCATACGGCGACGAATCGATTGTGGCCGGGGTTCACATCAACGGCGGGTGACGGCAGTGTGGCGAAGCGCCCGTGCGAGGGGCAAAAAAACCCGGTGCGCGAGCACCGGGTGGAGTGTCCAAACCTCTGGAGAGAGAGCAGTCTTGCGGCGGCTTGCGGAAGATCGGCCGAGCTCAGTCGCGCAGTTCGGCGATGGGGCAGGGCAGTTCGAGCTGCGCCAGCACTGCGTCGGTGACCGCGCGGGTGCCGACGGCTTCGCCGGCCGGGGCGAGGTCGGCGGTCAGCACGCCGGCCTCGAGCACCGCCGCGACCGCCTGTTCGATGCAGTCGGCCTCCGCATCCAGGCCCAGCGAATGACGCAGCAACAGCGCCGCGCTGAGGATGGTGCCGCAGGGGTTGGCGATGCCGCGGCCGGCGATGTCGGGCGCCGAGCCGTGGATCGGTTCGTACAGGCCGACCTTGCCTTCGCCGAGCGAGGCCGACGGCAGCAGGCCCAGCGAACCGGCCAGCATCGAGGCCTCGTCGGTGAGGATGTCGCCGAACATGTTCTCGGTGACGATCACGTCGAACGCGCGCGGCTTGGCGATCAGGTGCATCGCCATCGAATCGACCAGTTGATGTTCGAGGGTGATGTCGGGAAATTCGTCGCGGGCGACGCGGGTGGCGACTTCGCGCCACAGCCGCGAGGTCTCCAGCACGTTGGCCTTGTCTACCGAGACCACGTGCTGGCGGCGGCCGCGCGCGAGCTGGCAGGCGCGGCGCACGACCCGCTCGATTTCCTCGACGCTGTACTCGCACAGGTCGCTGGCGCCGGTCTCGCTGCGTTGCTTCCGGCCGAAATAGATGCCGCCGGTGAGTTCGCGCACCACGATCATGTCGACGCCGGCCAGCAGGTGCGGCTTGATCGGCGAGGCACCGAGGGTGGCCGCGTGCGGCTGCACCGGGCGCAGGTTGGCGTACAGGCCCAGGCCCTTGCGCAGCGCCAGCAGGCCCTGCTCGGGGCGCACCTTCGCCTTCGGGTCCGACCACTTGGGGCCGCCGACCGCGCCGAGCAGCACCGCATCGGCGCGCTGGCAGGCGCTCAGGGTCGCGGCCGGCAGCGGCTCGCCGCTGGCGTCGATCGCGGCGCCGCCGATCAGGTGCTCGTCGAGGGTGAACTGATGGCCGTAGCGGCGGCCGACCGCGCGCAGCACTTCGACCGCGGCGGCGGTGACTTCCGGACCGATGCCGTCGCCCGGCAGAACGACGATGTCAGCGCGCATGTGGATTCTCCTGGCGGGGGTTCGGCGCCGTCGCGCGGCGCTGTTCGTACTGGTTGATGGTGTCGAGCTGGCGCAGCAGGTAACCGAGCTGGTCCACGCCTTCGATCAGGCAGGTCTGGGCGAAGGCGTCGAGCGGGAACTCGATGGCGCGGCCGTCGGGCAGGTGCAGGCGGCGCGTGCGCACGTCGATGCGCAGCTCGATGCCGGGCTGGTCCAGCAGTTCGTCCAGCAACTCCTGCGAGACCACGATCGGCAGCAGGCCGTTCTTGAGCGAGTTGCTGCGGAAGATGTCGGCGATCTCGCTGCTGACGACCGCGCGCAGGCCCAGGTCGGTCAGCGCCCACGGCGCGTGTTCGCGCGAGGAGCCGCAGCCGAAGTTGCGGCCGGCGACCAGGATCGCGGCGCCGGCGTTCTCGGGGCGGTTGAAGACGAAGTCCGGGTTCGGCGAGCCGTCCGGCAGCGCGCGCCAATCGTTGAAGGCGAAGCGGCCCAGGCCCTTGCGCTCGGTGGTGGTGAGAAAACGCGCGGGGATGATCTGGTCGGTGTCGATATTGCGTTCGCGCAGCACCACGGTGCGCGAGACCAGCTCGACGAAGCCGTCGTTCGGCTGCGCCGCGCGGGGGGGCGTGATGGCAGACTGGGACGCGGACATTACGCGACCTCCTTGACGGCGGTGAGATACGGACGCGGGTCGGTGACCTGGCCGGCGATCGCGCAGGCGGCGGCGGTCAGCGGCGAGGCCAGCAAGGTGCGCGAGCCCTTGCCCTGGCGGCCCTCGAAATTGCGGTTGCTGGTCGAGACCGCGAGCTGGCCGGGGCCGACCAGGTCGCCGTTCATGGCGATGCACATCGAACAGCCGGGCTCGCGCCATTCGGCGCCGGCCTCGCGCACGATGCGGTCGATGCCTTCGGCCTCGGCGTCGCGCTTGACCTGCTCCGAGCCCGGCACCACCAGCATGCGCACGCGCGGATGGATGTGGCGGCCGCGCAATACCTCGGCGGCTTCGCGCAGGTCCGACAGGCGCGAGTTGGTGCAGCTGCCCACGAAGACGACGTCGACCGGGCGGCCGGCCATCGCCGCGCCGCCGTCGAAGCCCATGTAGGCCAGGGCCTTGGCTTCGTCGGCATCGTTCGCCTGCGGCAGGTGCGCATCGATCGCCGCGACTTGGCCGGGATGGGTGCCCCAGGTCAGGGTCGGTTTGATCGCGCTCGCGTCGATGTGCACCTCGCGGTCGAACACCGCGCCGTCGTCGGTCTTGAAGGCGCTCCAGCGTTCGACCGCGCGCTCGAAGTCGGCGCCGCGCGGCGCGCGCGGGGTCGCGGCGAGGTAGTCGAAGGTGGTCTGGTCGGGTGCGATCAGGCCGGCGCGCGCGCCGGCTTCGATCGACATGTTGCACACGGTCATGCGCTGGTCCATCGACAGGGCGCGGATGGTCGAGCCGCGGTACTCGATGACCTGGCCGGTGCCGCCGTTGACGCCGATCTCGCCGATGACGTGCAGGATCAGGTCCTTGGCGCCGACGCCCGGCGCCAGTTCGCCTTCGATGTTGATCGCCAGGGTTTTGGGCTTGCGTTGCAGCAGGCACTGGGTGGCCAGTACGTGGCCGACCTCGCTGGTGCCGATGCCGAAGGCCAGCGCACCGAACGCGCCGTGGGTGGCGGTGTGGCTGTCGCCGCAGACGATGGTCATGCCGGGCTGAGTCAGGCCGAGCTCCGGCCCGATCACGTGGACGATGCCGCGGTAGGCGCTGTCGAAATCGAACAGCTCGACGCCATGGCGCGCGCAATTGCGGCGCAGGGTCTCGACCTGGCTCTCGGCCTCGGCGGTGAAATAGGGCAGGCGGCCGTCGGCGCCGGCCGGCAGGGTCGGGGTGGAGTGGTCGAGCGTGCCCTTGGTCAGGTCCGGGCGGCGCGGCGACAGCCCGCGCGATTCGAGTTCGGCGAACGCCTGCGGCGAGGTGACTTCGTGGATCAGGTGCAGGTCGATGTAGAGGACCGCGGGCACCGCATCGCTTTCGGGCGATACCAGGTGCGCGTCCCACAGTTTGTCGAACAGAGTGCTCGGAGGAGCCGAGGTGGTAGTCATGGAGTCCGGTGTTCTGTTTGGCTGCTATGGCTGGAGTGTTTTGTTGCTGCGCCGGAGTTCGGTTGGTTCACGCGCGTCCAATCTTTCTTGCCTCATCCAGGCGGGAAGAAGGCAATCCGCTCATGCCGTAGCCGTCAGCCGCTGCGGCGCCTGCTGGGTGCGGCGGATGCGATTGGCGACGTCGAGCCAGGCCAGCGCGCTGGCTTCGATGATGTCGGTGCTGGTGCCCGAGCCGGTCATCTCGACGCCGTCGATGCGCGCGGTCACGCTGGCCTGGCCCTGGGCGTCGTCGCCGGTGGTCACGCTCGACACGTTGTAGCTGTCGATGCGCAAGGCCACGCCGGTCGCGCGCGCGAGGGCGGCGAACAAGGCGTGCACCGGACCGTCTCCGATCGCCGCTTCGCTGACCGCGGCGCCATCGGGATCGAGCAACTGCACGCTCGCGGTCGGCAGGCTGCCGTCGGCGACGCCGGTGCTGACGTGCGCGCGCACCAGGCGATGGCCGCGGCCGGCCTTGGCGTCGGCGCCGAGCACCAGCGATTCGAGGTCGGCGTCGAACACTTCGCGCTTCTTCTCGGCCAGCGCCTTGAAACCGGCGAACACTGCGTTCAGACGCGCCTCGTCCAGGGTGAAGCCCAGGGTCTGCAAGCGATCGCTCAGCGCCGCGCGGCCGCTGTGGCGGCCCATCACCATCTGCGACTGGGCCCAGCCTACGTCTTCCGGATGCATGATCTCGTAGGTGCCGCGGTGCTTGAGCATGCCGTGCTGGTGGATGCCGGACTCGTGGGCGAAGGCGTTCTGGCCGACGATGGCCTTGTTGCGCTGGACCACCATGCCGGTGATGCGCGACAGCAGGCGCGAGGTCGGCACCAGCCGGCGCGTGTCGATGCGGGTGCCGACGTTGTAATAGGCGTTGCGCACGCGCAGCGCCATCACCAGTTCTTCCAGTGCGCAGTTGCCGGCGCGTTCGCCGATGCCGTTGATGGTGCATTCGACCTGGCGCGCGCCGCCTTCGATCGCGGCCAGGCTGTTGGCCACGGCCAGGCCCAGGTCGTTATGGCAGTGGGCGCTGAACACGGCGCGGTCGGCGTCGCGCACGTGGGTGCGCAGGTACTCGAACAGGCTGCGGATTTCGCTCGGGGTGGTGTAGCCGACGGTGTCGGGGATGTTGAGGGTGCGCGCGCCGGCGGCGACCGCGGCGCTGCAGATCTCGGCCAGGTAGTCGTGCTCGGTGCGCAGCGCGTCCTCGGCCGAGAACTCGACGTCGTCGACGTAGCGGCGCGCCTGTTCGACCGCGGCGATCGCGCGTTCGATCACCTGGGCCTTGTCCAGGTTGAGCTTGTGCTGGCGGTGCAGCGGGCTGGTCGAGATGAACACGTGGATGCGCGGCTTGGCCGCGCCTTCGAGCGCGCGCGCGCAGGCCTCGATGTCGCCGGGGTGGCAGCGCGCCAAGGTGGCGAGGGTGGAGCCGCGCACTTCGCGCACGATCGCGCGGGTGCCTTCCAGGTCGGCTTCCGAGCTGGCCGGAAAGCCGGCTTCGATGACGTCGACGCCCAGTTCGGACAGGGCATGGGCGAAACGGAGCTTCTGCGACGCGGTCATGCTGCAGCCGGGCGATTGTTCGCCGTCGCGCAGACTGGTGTCGAAGATGGTGACGTGTTCGGACGCGTCGCTGATCGGTGCTACCGGTCCGGGCGAGTCGTTCATGCGGGGAGTTCCTCTGTTGCAGCTGGAGTTCGGTTCGAATGCGGCGAAATGGAATGCGCGGCATCGGTGGCGGGGCGAGAGTCGGGGCCGCTCGGGCCCCGGCTAAGTCGCAACGCCGGAGGAAGATTGGCCAGCTGGTAAATGTCCGCCTCGATGGTTGCGGTCTCGCGACCGAGCGCTTCGCGAGCGCGACGGCGCGGGCGCCGCGGCGCGCGCGGGCGCACCTCCGACAGCAGTTGCGCGAGCACGCCGGCGTCCAGGTTGCCGCCGGAGACGACCGCGCATTTGCGCTTGCCGACGATGCGGCGGCCAGCGGCCAGGGCCAGGGCGCCGGCGCCCTCGGCGATGATGTGTTCTTCCAGGGCCAGGCGGACCAGGGTCTCGCGCAGTTCGGCCTCGCGCACGATGACGATGTCGTCGAGCATGCTGCTGAGTACGCGCTCGGTCAGCCGGCCCGGGTCCTTGACCCGCACGCCGTCGGCCAGGGTCGCGACCGGTTCGATCAGGCGGCGGTCGCCGTGCAGCGCGCGCGCCATCGAGTCGACGCCTTCGACCTGGGCGCCGATCACCCGGATGCGCCGCGCCGCGGGGGTACGCGCCAGCAGTTCGGATTTCAGCGCCAGGACTACGCCGGCGGCCAGGCCGCCGCCGCCGATCGGCACCATCACCACGTCGGGCGCGAACGCGGCCAATTCCAGGCCGACCGTGCCCTGGCCGGCGATCACGTCGGGATCGTCGAAGGCCGACAGCAGGCGGTAGTCGTGCTGGTCGGCCAGTTCGATCGCGAACGATTTCGCCTCGTCGTAGGTCTCGCCGTGCAGGCGTACGGTCGCGCCCCAGTGGGCGACGCCGGCGATCTTGGTCTGCGGCGCGCAGCGCGGCATCACCGTGATGACGTTGATGCCCAGGCGGTAAGCCGCCCAGGCCAGGCCTTGCGCATGGTTGCCGGCGGAGGCGGCGATCACGGTGCGGTGATCGCCGCGCTCGCGCGCCGCCAGCAGCGCGTTGAGGGCGCCGCGCACCTTGTAGGAGCCGGTGCGCTGCAGGTTCTCCAGCTTCAGCCAGCAACCGAAGCGCTCGGCGTGATGCAGCGGGGTGGGTTCCAGGTAATGCCGCAGCCGCGCCTGCGCCGCCAACAGATCGGCGGCGCTGACTTGGGCCAGGCTGGCTACGTCGCAGTCCACGGGCTCAGACCGGGGTCAGCCACGAGGCGTAGCGCGATTCTTCGCCCCGCACCACGCGCGCGTACAGGGCGGCCAGCTCGCGCGTGACCGGGTTGTCGCCGAACTCGCGGCGGTCGAGCACGGCGATCGCGGTGGCCTCGGCGGCGGTGCCGCAGACGAACACTTCGTCGGCGTCGAGCAGTTCGTGCAGGGTGACTTCGCGCGACTGCGCGCCCGACAGTTCGATCATGGTGTCGCGGGTGATGCCCGGCAGGGCGTCGCGATGATCGACCGAGGTGATCACGCCGTTCTTGACCATGAACACGTTGGCGCCGGTGCATTCGACGACGTAGCCCTTGTCGTCGGTGAACAGCGCCTCGTCGAAGCCGCGTTGCTTAGCTTCGCGCTTGGCCAGGATCGAGTTGACGTAGGCGCCGCTGAGCTTCAGCGCCGGCAGCGAGGTGGCCGGGTTGCGCTTCCACGGCGAGACGGTCAGGCGGGTGCGCGCGCCGCCCAGGTGCACGACCTTGGCCAGGGTGGCGATCATCAGGTGCTGGGTCAGCGGGTCGACGTCCAGGCCGATGCTGCCGGTGCCCATCCAGGTCAGCGGGCGGATGTAGGCGTCGCGATGGCCGTTGGCGCGCAGGGTCGCCAGGGTCGCCTCGCTCGCGCGTTCGACGTCGAAGTCGATGCCGAACATCTGTGCGCCCTTGCGCATGCGTTCCATGTGCTCGGGCAGGCGGAACACCGCCGCGCCGCCGTCGGCGGTGGCGTAGCTGCGGATGCCCTCGAACACCGCGGTGCCGTAGTGCATCGCGTGGGTGGTCAGCGGCGCTTCCGGGGTGTCGCCAGCGATGAACTCGCCGTCGAACCAAATGAGCGGTTGCTGCGAAGAAGCCGGGACTTGACTGCGAGCGCGGGACTCAGAGTTTTCAGCAGAGGTCGGCGCTCCGACTTCGGCACGAGGCACTTCGCTCCGAGCATGGGACTCAGAGCCACGAGCGGCGGTCGAACTAGCGACTTCAGCGCTCGGGACTTCGCTCCGCGCCAGCGCATAAGCCCGCTCGCGCATCGCCGCCGCAGCCTGTGCGGACGACTGCGTCTCGGCTTGCGCCGGACGCTCCAGAGTTTCGGTATTCAGGTGCATGGGGAAACCTCGACAGCAAGACAGTCGTACAGCTTGGCGAGTTGGCTCTGCAGGGCGGAGTCGGCGCGGTCGCCCTCCACCGTCATGCGCAGGTGCCAGCGATCGCCGTCGGGTTGCGCTTCGCCGTCCACCGACAGGGGACGGAAGCCGCGACGCTCGGCGGCGCCCAATACGCGAGCCAGCGCGCCTTCGGCCTGGCGCAGGGTCAGTTCAAGCTGGTATCGCATGGGCGTCCTCCTTTTCGGCGGTGGTGGGGGGCGTCAGGCTGACGATCGCGTCGGCGTCGTGGGCCTCGGGGTCGAGCATCTGGGCGTTGTTGTGGTTCGGCGGCACCAGCGGCCAGACGTTGGCGGCCTGGTCGATGGCCACGTGCAGCAGCACCGGGCCCGGGGTGTCGAGCATGTAGGCCAGCGCTTCGGCGACCGAGTCGGCGCGATCGACGTACATGGCCTTGACGCCGAACGCGCTGGCCAGGGCGCAGAAGTCCGGGTTGTCGGACAGGTCGATCTCGGAGTAGCGGCGTTCGAAGAACAGTTCCTGCCACTGCCGGACCATGCCCAGGGCCTGGTTGTCGAGCAGGACGATCTTGATCGGCAGGCGATAGCGCGCGGCGGTCGCCAGCTCTTGCACGTTCATCAGGAACGAGCCGTCGCCGCTGACGCAGATGACCTGCGGCTCAGGCTCGCCGTCGCGGCGCAGCGCCAGTTGCGCCCCGATCGCCGCGGGCAGGCCGAAGCCCATCGCGCCGAGGGCGCCGCTGGTCAGGTGCTTGCGCGGGTCGTCGAAGCGCCAATGCTGGGCGACCCACATCTGGTGCTGGCCGACATCGCAGCTCACCACCGCCTCCGGCGCCAGTTCCGACAGACGCTTCAGCAGCGACGGCGCGTACACGCTTTCGCCGGGCGCGTCGTAGCGCGGCGTGCAGTCGCGCTTGCGTTGCAGGCAGGTGTCGCGCCAACTGCGGCGCGCATTGCCGTTGCGGCCGCGCAGTTGCGCGGTGCACGGCGGAGTCAGCGCATCCAGCGCACGGCGCAGATCGCCGTTGACCGCGGCGTCGGCGTGGCGCAGCTTGCCGATCTCGCAGGCGTCAAGGTCCATGTGGACCACGCGCGCGTTCGGTGCGAACTCGGCCAGCTTGCCGGTGGCTCGGTCGTCGAAGCGCGCACCGACGACGATCAGCAGGTCGCATTCCTGCACCGACATGTTGGCGGCGCGGTTGCCGTGCATGCCGAGCATGCCCAGGTTCAAGGGATGCGCGTCCGGCAGGGCGCCCAGGCCCTTGAGAGTCAGCACCGCCGGAATCTGGCAGCCGTCGACGAAGGCGCGGAAGGATTCGACCGCATCGCCTAGGGCGATGCCGCCGCCGCCGTAGATCAGCGGCTTTTGCGCATGCGCGATCAGCGCCGCGGCTTCGTGATAGGCCGCATCCGGCGCCCTCGGCACCGGGTCGGTCGCCAGCGGCACATGCGGCGCCAGATGGCTGGCGTCGGCGTTCTGCACATCCTTGGGCAGATCGATCAACACCGGGCCCGGACGGCCCGAACGCGCCAGCCGGAACGCTTCGGCGACCATGCCCGGCAGATCATCCACCCGGCGCACGATGAAGCTGTGCTTGACGATCGGCATGGTCATGCCGAACACGTCGAGTTCCTGGAACGCGTCGGTGCCCATCAGCGAGGTCGCGACCTGGCCGGTGATGGCGACCATCGGCACCGAGTCCAGCATCGCGTCGGCGATGCCGGTGACCAGGTTCGACGCGCCCGGGCCGGACGTGGCTACGCATACACCGACTCGCCCGCTGGCACGGGCATAGCCGTTGGCCGCGAAAGCCGCGCCTTGCTCGTGACGGACCAGCACATGCTTGAGGTCCGACCCGTGCAGGGCATCGTAGAAAGGCATGATCGTGCCGCCCGGATAACCGAACAGCGTGTCCACGCCTTCTGCGGCCAGTGCTTGCACCAGCCAGCGGGCACCGTTCATCAGGCGGCCTCTTCCTGTCGTTCGCCACGGGGCGCGGCGGGAGCGGCGGCCGGCGCCTTGGGCGCGGTGTCCAGCCACTTCATGTTGGCGCGCAGCTTCTTGCCGACCGCTTCGATCGGATGGTCGAGATCGCCCTGCTTGAGCGCCTTGTAGTTGGCGTTGCCCGAGGCGTACTCGGCGATCCATTGGCGGGCGAAGGTGCCGTCCTGGATTTCCGCCAGCACCTTGCGCATCTGCGCCTTGGTGTTGTCGTCGACCACGTAGGCGCCGCGGGTCAGCGCGCCGTACTGCGCGGTCTCGCTGATGAACTCGTGCATGCGGGTCACGCCGCCTTCGTAGAACAGGTCGACGATCAGCTTCAGCTCGTGCAGGCACTCGTAGTAGGCCACTTCCGGCTGATAACCGGCCTCGACCAGGGTTTCCCAACCGGCCTGGACCAGCTTGGTCGCGCCGCCGCACAGCACCGCCTGTTCGCCGAACAGATCGGTCTCGGTCTCTTCCTTGAAGGTGGTCTTGATCGCGTTCTGGCGCGCGCCGCCGATGCCGCCGCAATAGGTCAGGGCGAATTCTTCGGCGCGACCGCTGGTGTCCTGGTGCACGGCGTAGACGCTCGGCACGCCGCGGCCGATTTCGTATTCGCGGCGGACCAGCGCGCCCGGGCCCTTCGGCGCGACCAGCACCACGTCGAGATCGGCGCGCGGGGCGATCTGGCCGTAGTGCACGTTGAAGCCGTGCGCGAACAGCAGGCAGGCGCCCTGGGCGATGTTGGGTTCGATCACGTCGCGGTAGAGCTGCGCCTGCACCATGTCCGGGGTCAGCACGGCGACGAGCTCGGCGCCGGCGACGGCTTCGGTCGGCGACTTGACGGTGAAGCCGTCGGCCTTGGCCTTGATCTCGGTCGGGCCGCCCGGGCGCAGGCCTACGGTGACGTCGAAGCCGGAGTCGCGCAGGTTCAGCGCATGGGCGCGGCCCTGGCTGCCGTAGCCGACGATGGCGATCTTGGGGCGGGAGGCGGTGCTGGTGGTCATGACGATCTCGTAAGGAGGAGTGAGCGGAGAGGAGCGAGCGATGGAGCGGGTCAGGCGGGTTGGGGCAGCGCGGTGTCGATCAGTGCCGCGTCGATCTTTTTCGGGGCCGGCGATTGCCGCGGGCCGGGCGCGGTGACCGCACCCTGCGAGGCCGAACCGACCAGGCGCGCGTACTTGGCCAACACGCCGGTGGTCACCCGCGGCTCGATGCGCGCGGGCTCGCGCGCGGCCAGGTCGGCGGCGACGTCGAGGCGACGGCTCTTGACGTCGATGCTGACCACGTCGCCTTCGCGCAGGCGTGCGATCGGGCCGCCGTGCGCGGCTTCCGGCGAGATGTGGCCGACCATGAAGCCGTGGGTGGCGCCGCTGAAGCGGCCGTCGGTGATCAACGCGACGTCGTTGCTCAGGCCCTGGCCGACCAGCGCGGCGGTGACCGCCAGCATTTCGCGCATGCCGGGGCCGCCGGCCGGGCCCTCGAAGCGGATCACCACGATGTCGCCGGCGTTGATCTTGCGGGCTTGCACCGCGGCGAACGCGGCTTCCTCGGAATCGAACACTCGCGCCGGGCCGGCGAAATGCTCGCGGCCGTGGCCGGCCAGCTTGAGGATGCAGCCTTCCGGCGCGAGGTTGCCGTAGAGGATCGAATAGCCGCCGCGCGGCTTCAGCGGGTCGGCGATCGGCCGCACCACGTCCTGGACGTCGGCCATGCGCGCCTCGGCCAACTCCAGGAAAAAGGAACGGCCGGTGACCGTCGGAATATCCTCGATCAAACCGGCCGCCTTGAGTTCGCGAGCGACCAGTGCCGCACCGCCGAATTCGAACATCTCCGCGGCGGTGTAACGGCCGCCCGGTTTCAGGTCGGCGATGACCGGCGTATGCGCGGCGGCCTCGAATTCTTCCAGGTCGAAAGCGACGCCGGCTTCGTGGGCGATCGCCAACAGGTGCAGGGCGGCATTGGTGGAACCGGCGGTGGCCGAGACCGCGCGCGCTGCGTTGCGCAACGCATGGGGAGAGAGAAGCGCACGCGGTCTCGGCCCGCCATTGCGCAACTGCTGCATGACCATCTCGCCGCAGGCGCGCGCGGCCTCGGGCTTGTCGGCGTGGATCGCCGGGATGTCGTTGAGGCCCAGCGGCGACAGGCCCAGGAAGGTCAGCACCATCGCCATGGTATTGGCGGTGAACTGGCCGCCGCAGGCACCGGCGCCGGGGCAGGCATGCGACTCGATGCGATGCAGCTCGGCGTCGTCGATGCGCCCGGCCGAATGCGCGCCGACCGCCTCGAACACGTCCTGCACGGTCAGCGGCTTGTCGTCCTGGCCGGCTTTCGACGGGCAGTGGCCCGGCATGATCGTGCCGCCGTAGAGGATCACGGTCGGGATATCCAGGCGCGCGGCGGCCATCGCCGCGGCCGGGATGGTCTTGTCGCAACCGACCAGCAGCACCATCGCGTCCAGGCAATGGCCGGACACCGCCAGTTCGATCGAATCGGCGATGGTTTCGCGCGAAGCCAGCGAAGCGCGCATGCCGTCGGTGCCCATCGCGATGCCGTCGGTGACGGCGATGGTGTTGAACTCGATCGGCGTGCCGCCGCCGTCGTGCACGCCGCGGCGCACGTGCTGGGCCAGGTCGCGCAGGGTGATGTTGCACGGCGAAACGTCGGACCAGGTGTGGACGACGGCGACCAGCGGTCTGGCGATGGCCGCGTCGTCGAGGCCGGTCGCACGCAACATCGCGCGTGCGGGGGCTCGGGCCGGGCCTTGCTTGATGGCGTTGCTTCTCACGAACGGGTGTTCCTAAGTCGTTGGCGACAGGAACCCAGGGCCTTAAAACGAAAAACCCCGCGCCTTTCGGGCGCGGGGTCTAGGTTCTTTCGACCTGGGTTTGTGTGTTTTTGCTACACGTACCCGACTCCCGCGCTGGTTAGCGAGGTAATAAGTACGAGGACGAGAATAAGCGTGGCGATAGCCGGACCGTGTCGGAGCGCAACGCGCGCGGCGTCGTTCGAGGCCTGCCGGGCCTGGACCGAAGTCGTCTGCGAGTGGTTGTTGCGCTGCGTCATGTCAGCGAGAAGAACATGCCCGTTCCGGGCTTGTCAATAGTTTCTTGGAAAACCATCGCAGGCCGCGTAAGCGGTCACACCTCAGCTTGGCGCAGCCAATGTGCTTTGTGCCCACTGCAGTTCTCCCATGCAGTTCCCCGCTTCGGAAAAGGGGGGGGGCAGGCGGGTCTGCTCTGGCTTTCATCTCTTCGCGAAAGCAGATCCCCCACGTGCCGCCGCGTTCAGACTTCATGTCTGCGCCGGACGTGGCCCCCTTTGCCAAAGGGGGCGCGTGGGCCGCGCGCGTTTGCTCAGGCACGATCCACCGACTAAGCGCTACCCGCCAACAACCGCTCGCGCAACGCCGCGTAGTCGGCCGCCAACGGTTCGGCGCTCGCCGGGCGCGCCAAGGACTCGGCCAAGGCCGGGGGCGGTTCGACCGCATGGCCGACCAGCGGCTCGACGATGCTGTCGAACTTGGCCGGGTGCGCAGTCGAGACCACCGCCCACGGGCGTTCGTCGCCGCGCGCGCGCGAGGCCTCGAGCAAGTGCAGGCCGGTCGCGGTGTGCGGGCAGGGCACGATGCCGTGGCGCTGCGGCGCGTTGCGGATGGTCTCGGTGATGGTGGCATCGTCGACGCCGACCGCGCGCACGGCGGCGCGCAGCTCGGCGTCGTCGCGGTGCCAATGGCGCAGGCGCTCGAAGTTGCTCGGTGCGCCGACGTCCATCGCGTTGGCGAGGGTCGCCCGGGTCGGCTGAGGCAGATAGTCGGCGCCGGCGAAGTAACGCGGCAAAGTGTCGTTGGCGTTGGTCGCAAGCACGATCTCGCCGATCGGCAGGCCCATGCCCTTGGCGACGAACGCCGCGCAGGCGTTGCCGAGGTTGCCGGTGGGGACGATGAAGTTGAGCGGCTCGCCGCGTTCGGTGTAATGGCGTGCGGCGGCGTGCGCGTAGTACGCCGCTTGCGGCAACAAACGGCCGAGGCTGATGCTGTTGGCCGAACTCAGCGGCCTTAACGTGCGCAGGGCTTCGTCCGACAAGGCGTGCTTGGCCAGGCGCTGGCAGGCGTCGAAATCGCCGTCGACGCGCAGCGCGCGGACGTTGTCGCCCCAGCAGCCCAGGCCGTGCGCCTGGCGCGGCGAGACGCGGCCGTCGGGATACAGGATCACCACCTCGAAGCCGGGACGGCGATGGAACGCGGCCGCGACCGCGGCGCCGGTGTCGCCCGAAGTCGCGACCAGGATCGTGGTCGGTGCTGCGTCGGACGCGCGCAGGCCGGCGAGCGCTGCGGCGAGAAAACGCGCGGCGTAATCCTTGAAGGCGGCGGTCGGACCATGGAACAACTCGAGCAGCCAATCGTCCGGCCGCGACAATGGGCGCAGCGGCGCATCGAAGGAGAACGCGTGCCCGCAGATTTCGGCGAGGCCGTCGCGCAGGCGCGAGTGCTCGAAGTACGGCGCCAGAATCGCGTGCGCGGTATCGGCGAGGCGTTCGCCTTCGAGTGGTTGCGCCACAGGCGGAATGCGTTCGGGAACATACAGGCCGCCGTCGGGCGCGAGACCGGCGACGAGCGCCTGGTCGATTGCGGTCGGCGGAGTGTTGCCGCGGGTGCTGAGGAAGTTCATGCGGTGTCCGGAAGTGATGGGGTGGCGCTTGTTGCGTGAACAGCAACTTCCCCCTCGATCCCTTTTGTCAAAGGGGGAAAACAAGCACGTCGGATAGGCGGATGCCGGAAGTGGATGGAAGTGCGGAGCTTGCCTTTGCTCTCACCTTTGACGGAGGGACTGGGGGGCTGTTGCTTATGTTCTCAACCCCAGGCCACCTCCCTACCCGATCACCTCCGCGCGCGGTCCCGCCACCGGCGTGACGTAGGCGCGCGAATCGAAACCGGCGTCGGCGAAGGCCTGCCGCATCGACGGCGCCGCCGCGGCCGCTTCGGCGCGCGAGGCGAACCAGGCGAAGCAGCTCGGGCCGGCGCCGGAGATGCTCGCGCCGAGCGCGGCGTGATCGAGCGCAGCCGCCTTGACCGCGGCGAAGCCGGGGATCAACGGGGCGCGACGCGGTTCCACCAACAAGTCGACCAGGCCTTCGCGCAACAGGCTCGCATCGCCGCGCTGCAGTCCGGTCAGGAACAAGGCCAGGTGCGCGCTCTGCTTCACCACCAGCGGCAGACCGTAGGGGTCGGCGAGCACGGCGCGGGCGCGCCGCGTTTCCAACACTTGGTCCGGGTGCACCACCACCGCATACAGCCACTCGGGCACCGACAACGGAATCATCCGGGTCGAGGTCGCCATGACCACGCCGCCGAGCAGCATCGGCGCGACGTTGTCGCCGTGGCGGCTGCCGCTCGACACCGACTCGCCGTCGAGGGCGAATTCGTACAGTGCATCGCGCGACAGCGGTTGCGCGAGCACCGCATTGGCGGCGACCAGCGCGGCGACGCAGGACGCCGCCGAGCCGCCGAGGCCGGAGCCGAGCGGAATGCCCTTGTCGAGTTCGAGTTCGAAGCCATGGCTCAGGCCGAGTTTCCCGCGCAACGCGATCAAGGCCTGGCCGGCGGTGTTGCGCGCGGCTTCCAGCGGCAGCGAGTCGGCGCCGGGCACGTCGCCGCGGATCGCGCGGATGCGCACTTGCGGCGCGTCGATGCGGCGCACCGTGGCGACATCGCGCGGGCCTTCGATCGAATGGCCGAGCAGGTCGAAGCCCACGCCGATGTTGCCGACGCTGGCCGGCGCGAACGCGCTGGCCTGGCGCCGTTCCGTGGCGGCGCCGGAGCCGGACGGAGCGGATGAGGAAGCGGAGGAAAAAGCGGCGCTCATGCACGGGCTCCAAGGGTTTGCGCGATCGTCAGCAGGTCGCCGAAGACGCCGGCGGCGGTGACGTCCGGGCCCGCGCCGGGGCCCTGCACCACCAGCGGATTATCGGCGTAACGGCGGGTGCGGAACTGGATCAGGTTGTCGGTGAGCGCGCCGTGCAAGGCGGCATGGCCCGGCGGCGGCGAGACCACGCCGACGCTGGCGCGGCCGTCGCGATCGAGGCGGGCGAGGTAACGCAGGCTCAGGCCGGCGGCGCGCGCGGCGTCGAAGCGTTGCTGCAGCGGCGCATCGAGTTCGTGCAGGCGCGCGAAGAATTCTTCCTTGGATACTTGGCGCAGCGCTTCCGGCACCAGGCTCTCTACTTCGATCTGGTCCAGCGACAGGGCGCGGCCGGCTTCCCGGGCGAGGATCACCAGCTTGCGGGCGACGTCGGTGCCGGACAGGTCGTCGCGCGGGTCGGGCTCGGTATAGCCGAGCGCATGCGCTTCGCGCACCAGTTCGGAGAACGCGGTCTGGCCGTCGTAGCGGTTGAACAACCAAGCCAGGGTGCCCGAGAGGATGCCTTCGACCTCGGTCAGCTCGTCGCCGGTGTCGAGCAGGGAGCGCAGGGTCTGGATCACCGGCAGGCCGGCGCCGACCGTGGCTTCGTAGCGGAACTGGCCGCCGCTGCGTTCGGCCTCGCGGATCGCCTCGTAACGCGCCAGCGATCCGGAACCGGCGTGCTTGCTCGGGGTGACGATGTGGATGCCGGCGGCGATCCACTGCGGGTAGAACGCGGCGACCGCATCGCTGCCGCTGCAATCGACGATCAGCGCATGCGGGATGTGCTCGGCGCGCACGTGGGCCGCGAAGCGTTCCAGGTCCAGGGTTTCCACGCCGCCGCCGGCCAGGGCCTGGTGCGCATCGTCGAAGGCCATCGCGCGCGGCGCCAGATGCATGCGGCGGCTGTCGGCGACCGCGCGCAGGCGCAGGTCGACCTTGTTGTGGCGGCGGTCGCGCTGGAAACGCGATTGCGCCTGGTGCAGTTGCGCGAGCAGCGCGCGGCCGACCTTGCCGGGGCCGATCAGGCCGATCGACAGGCAATGCGGCGACAGCCAGAACGCCGAATGCGCGGCGCGCAGGGCGCGGGTGGCGTCGCGCGCGGCGATCGCGACCGAGATGTTGCGCTCGCCGGCGCCCTGGGCGATCGCGCGCAGATTGATCCGCGCCTTGGCCAGGCCGTCGAACAATTGGGCGGCGACGCCAGGCGTGCCGACCATGCCGTCGCCGACCGCGGCGAGCACGCAGATGTCCGGGGTGACGATGACGTGCTGGGCCTGGCCGTCGGCCATCGCGTCGGCGAACGCGGCGAGGATGGCGTCGCGGCCGCGCGCGGCCTGGTCGGCGCGCACCACGCAACAGATCGAATGTTCGGACGAGCCTTGCGAAATCATCGTCACCGACACGCCGGCGCTGCGCAGCGCGCCGAACAGGCGTTCGGCGGTGCCGGGCACGCCGACCATGCCGTTGCCGACCAGTTCGAGCACGGCCAGATCGTGGACCAGGCTCAATCCCTTGACCGGCGCCGCATCGGGTTCCGACACCAGGCTGATCAGGGTGCCGGGGGCCTGTGGGTTGCGGGTGTTGCGGATGCGCAGCGGGATGCCGCGTTGCTGCACCGGCGCCAGCGTTTGCGGATGCAGGACCTTGGCGCCGAAGTAGGCGAGTTCGCAGGCTTCGGCGTACGACATCGTCGGCAGGCAGACTGCGTCGGGCACCAGGCGCGGGTCGGCCGAGAGCACGCCGTCGACGTCGGTCCATATCGTCAGCGCATCGGCGTCGAACAGGTTGGCGAAGATCGCCGCGGAGTAATCGCTGCCGTTGCGGCCGAGCGTGGTGTCGCGTCCCTGGCCGTCGCGGGCGACGAAGCCGGTGATGACCACGTCGCCGCCGGCATGCTGCTTGCGCCACTCGGCCAGGCGCGCGCGGCTCACCGCCCAGTCCACGCCGACGCCCATCTCGCCGGGATGCACCACCAGCACCTCGCGTGCGTCGAGCCGCGTCCAGCCCGCGGCGTCGCCGCCGAGCGCGGCGTACATGAGATGCGAGGACAGCACTTCGCCGAGGCCGGGCAGGGCCTCGCCGCGGGCGGAATCGGATGCGTTCGCCAGCGGTTCGAGCGCCGCGCGCAGGGTTTCGAACTCGGCCTCGATCGCGGCCCTGGCGCCATGACGATGCGAGGCGTCGAGCGCGTCGGCGGTGTCGAGGTGGCGGCGGCGCAACTGCGCCCAGGCCGGGGCCCAATCCTGGCCGGCGCGTGCGCTGGCGACCAGGGCCACCAGGGCATCGGTGACGCCCTGCATCGCCGAGACCACCACCACCCGGTGCGGCGAACCGTCATCGAGCAGGCTGGCGGCGATGCGGTAGCGGCCGGCATCGGCCAGGCTGCTGCCGCCGAACTTGTGGGCATGGCGCGCGGGCGCGCGCACCGGCGCATGGGCCGAGCCCTGCACGGGCGGCGAGAAGGCGTGCGCGGGTTTGGACGCTTCGGCGTCGGACCCAGCCGCTTCGGGCTGGTCGTCTAGAACTGACTGAGGCTGAGCGGACGACATGGAAAACTCCTGATGGAGCTCCGTGTCCCGGTTCGGGTGAGGCTGGCAGCCCGCACCCTGGTCGGGTGCGGAGCGGCGTGGTCGATTAGCTGGACACGCCCGTCCGCACCTGGTGAGAGGTGGTACCGGTACCGGTGGTGGTAATCGACATCGACGCAATCGCCGATACCCCGCCTTGCGGCTGGGTCGAGACGTTGCGGGCGATGGCGAAGGCGGGGTGCATGGGCTAGCAATAACCCGCCGTTGTGCGGCGCGTCAAGAGGGGGACGGCCAGAGTGTGGCGAACGGCGGAATCGGCCGCCGCCCGGTCCGGCTGCGCCGGCGGGCGCCGGCCCGCGGGCGGACCGGCCCGGCGCGGACTAGCGGCCGTAGTTCGCGGTGATGCGGGCCTGGCCGATGACGTGGTCGCGCAGCATGAAGGCGGCCAGCGCGCCGCCGGCGTTCGCATCGAGCTTGAGCGAGTCGACCTTCAGCGCCCACACGGTGAATTCGTAGCGATGGGCGGTGCCCACCGGCGGGCAGGGCCCGGCATAACCGGCGCGGCCGAAATCGTTGCGCGTCTGCACGGCGCCCGGCGGGAAGGCTTTCGCGACCGAACTCGCGCCGCTGTCGAGAAACGCCGCCTTGACCGGAATATTGACCACCACCCAATGCCACCAGCCCTTGCCGCCGGCCGCATCGGGGTCGTACATGGTCACCGCGAAACTGCGGGTGCCGGCCGGCGGGTTGTGCCAGGCCAGCGCCGGCGAACGATTGGCGCCCTTGCAGCCGAAGCCGTTGAACACGTGGCGCGCATCGATGGCGTCGCCCTCGCGGATGTCGGGGCTCTCGACGACGAACTCGGCGGCCGATCCCAGCGGCGATGCGAGCAGCAGGACGAGGGACGGAACGTGGCGCAACAGGTTCATGGCGTGGCATCCGTGTGAGCGATGGACCGAGGCCTGGGCATCGGCGGGGCGTGCGCGCAGCACGCTCATGCGGGGTAGCGGGGCGCATTATCGCCGGCCGGCGACAGGACGCGCGCCTCAGGCGCCCCAGGGCGGCGGAGGAGCCGGCACCGGCCGGGTCAGGTCGAATTCGACCCGGAACAATCGCCCGGGGCGGGCGAGTTCGTAGACGAAGCGGCCTTCGTCGATCTCGATCGCCCAGACGTTGGGAATCGAGACCGCGCGATCGAGCCGGCCGAACAAGGCCTTGCTCTCATCGTCGGCGGGAAACTCGTAGCGGCCGCTGGCCTGCGACTCGCGCCAGTCGCCGCCGTACATCGTCATCGCGTCGGCGCTGCCGTCGGCGTGGCGATGATCGTGCTTGAGGTTGAAGCGCGCGCCGTCGTCGCGCAGCACCCAGGTGCGCGAGCGGTCCTCGCCGACATGGAACGGCACCCGGATCTCGTTCGCGCCGCAATCGCGCACGTGCATGATCAGGGGCTTGCCGGCGAAGGGGTTGTCGGCGCTGGTCGGGGTGTCGACGACGACGCGCCCGGCGTAGGCCTTGCCGCACAGCGGACGCAGACGGTCGAGCAGGTCGGAGCGATGGCTCGCCGCGGTGGCGGCCGGTGCGGAAGCGCCATCGGCGGAGCCGGGCTTCGCGGTCGGGCCGGTGCAAGCGGCCAGGGCGAGGGCCAGCGGGGCCGCGAGCAACGCGGCGAGAGTGGGCGGGCGGTCGGCGCGTCGGCGCGGCTGGGACGGTTTCATCGCCGAACCCTAGCCGGCCCGGCCGCGGCGGGCAATCGCCGGATCGCGCCTGCGCGGATTCGCCCGCGGCCCGCCCGGATTGGCGCCGTCGCCGGTTTCCATGTCTAATGCGCGTTGAAGCGGGGGTACCGCCGGCGGCCTGAACGGCCCGGTGGTTGAGACAGACCCTTCGAACCTGATGCGGTTGAGACCGCCGTAGGGAAGCTTCGCCGGAGGCGCCGCGGGCGCGTCCGCGCGCCGCCCGCTTCGTCCCGGCTCGAATGAGCCAAGCTCAAAGAGCTATCCACAGGACGAACTTCGATGAATGCGGTGCCCAGCGAACTGATCCAGCAAGCCGAGAAGCTGTCGGCCGACGTCACCCGCCCGATCCCCGGCTCGCGCAAGATCCACGTGCAAGGCTCGCGCCCGGACCTGCAGGTGCCAATGCGCGAGATCGCGCTGGCGCGCACCCCGACCATCTTCGGCGGCGAAGACAATGCGCCGCTGGCGGTCTACGACACCTCGGGCATCTACACCGATACCGGCGCGGTCATCGACCTCGCCGCCGGCCTGGCGCCGTTGCGCGCCGGCTGGATCGCCGAACGCGGCGACACCGAGGCGCTGGGCGGCCTGTCCTCGGAGTTCGGTCGCAAGCGCGAGCACGACCCCAAGCTCGCGCACGTGCGTTTCGGCAACCGGCCGCTGCCGCGCCGGGCCGTCGCAGGCGCCAACGTCACCCAGATGCATTACGCGCGCCGCGGCATCGTCACCCCGGAAATGGAATACATCGCGATCCGCGAGAACCAGCGCCTGGAAGCGATCCGCGAAGGCCATCTGCTGACCCAGCACCCGGGCCAGAGCTTCGGCGCGAACATCCAGAAGATCATCACTCCGGAATTCGTCCGCGACGAAGTCGCGCGCGGACGCGCCATCATTCCGAACAACATCAACCACCCGGAAAGCGAGCCGATGATCATCGGCCGCAACTTCCTGACCAAGGTCAACGCCAACATCGGCAACAGCGCGGTGTCCTCGGGCATCGCCGAGGAAGTCGAGAAGCTGGTGTGGTCGATCCGCTGGGGCGCCGACACGGTCATGGACCTGTCGACCGGCAAGCACATCCACGAGACCCGCGAGTGGATCATCCGCAACTCGCCGGTGCCGATCGGCACGGTGCCGATCTACCAGGCGTTGGAAAAAGTCGACGGCCGCGCCGAGGAACTCAACTGGGAGATCTTCCGCGACACCCTGATCGAACAGGCCGAGCAGGGGGTGGACTATTTCACCATCCATGCCGGCGTGCTGCTGCGCTACGTGCCGCTGACCGCCAAGCGCGTCACCGGCATCGTCTCGCGCGGCGGCTCGATCCTGGCCAAGTGGTGCCTGGCGCATCACAAGGAGAATTTCCTCTACACCCACTTCGAGGAAATCTGCGAAATCATGAAGGCCTACGACGTGGCCTTCTCGCTCGGCGACGGCCTGCGCCCGGGCTCGATCGCCGACGCCAACGACGCCGCCCAGTTCGGCGAACTGGAAACCCTGGGCGAGCTGACCAAGATCGCCTGGAAGCACGACGTGCAGACCATGATCGAAGGCCCCGGCCACGTGCCGATGCAGTTGATCAAGGAGAACATGGACAAGCAGCTCGAGGTCTGCGGCGAAGCGCCGTTCTACACCCTCGGGCCGCTGACCACCGACATCGCCCCGGGCTACGACCACATCACCTCGGCGATCGGCGCGGCGATGATCGGCTGGTTCGGCACCGCCATGCTCTGCTACGTCACCCCGAAGGAGCACCTGGGCCTGCCGAACAAGCACGACGTGCGCGAAGGCCTGATGGCCTACAAGATCGCCGCCCACGCCGCCGACCTGGCCAAGGGCCATCCCGGCGCGCAGGCGCGCGACAACGCGATGAGCAAGGCGCGCTTCGAGTTCCGTTGGGAAGACCAGTTCAACCTCGGCCTCGATCCGGAGCGCGCCCGCGAGTACCACGACGAAACCCTGCCGAAGGACGCGCACAAGGTCGCCCACTTCTGCTCGATGTGCGGCCCGCACTTCTGCTCGATGAAGATCACCCAGGACGTGCGCGACTACGCCAAGGAACACGGCGTCGAGGAAACCGCCGCGCTCGACGAGGGCATGGCCGAAAAGGCCGCCGAGTTCCGCGCCCAGGGCGCCGAGGTCTACCGCCGCGCCTGAGCGGCGCGGACCGCCCGGCGCGACGCGGTTGCGTCGCGCCGGTGTCGCGGGGCTGCGACGACAGCACGCCGCGGCGTCGCGCTTGAGGGTGGGGGCGGCGCAAGCCCCGACCACCCGCAGCGACGAACGCAGCCGCAGTAGCCGCAGTAGCCGAAGCCTCGTTGCACGAAAGCTCGGCTGTTCGTTGCGAATCTCGAAACCGGATGCGACCGGATGCCCCAAGCTTCGGCGGCGTCGTGGTATTCGGCCTCTTCGGTGGGTCGCGGCCCACGCCGCTCCTGCAGGGAGCGATCGCCCGGCCTGCATTCGAGCGACCACCCCGCTCACCCCTCTGTGCGCCGCCGGCCAAGTCCTGCACACTCTCGCCGCATGAGCGAGCGCAGCTACACCTCCCTGAAATGGCGCGTCCATGCGCGACGCCACCCCTCGGCCTTCCTGCTCGCGGCGCAGTTGCTGAGCATGCTCGCCTATCCCCTGTTCGAGCCGTCCGGCGGCGGGCGGGTGGTGTTCGGCGCGTTCGGCGTGCTGGTGTTGGCGCTGGCGGTGTGGGTGGTCAACCGCAGCCCGGCGATCAAGTGGATCGCCTGGATCATCGCGGTGCCGGCGTTCGCGCTGTCGGTGCTGTCGGTGCTGTTCGCCAGCCCGAGCCTGCTGATCGCCTCGTCGGCGCTGGAGGCGGCGCTGTACTTCTATGCCGCCGGCAGCCTGATCGCCTACATGATGAGCGACCACCGGGTCACGGCCGACGAGCTGTTCGCGGCCGGGGCGACCTTCACCCTGCTGGCCTGGGGCTTCGCCTATGCCTTCCTGGTCTGCCAGGCCTGGTATCCGGGCAGTTTCGTCGGCGCCGAACGCCCGGGCGAGCCGCGCACCTGGATCGAGCTGCTGTTCCTGAGCTTCACCAATCTGTCGGCGGTCGGCCTCGGCGACATCCTGCCGATGAGCCCGGCGGCGCGGGTGTTGACCATGTTCGAGCAGTTCGCCGGGGTGGGGTACATCGCCGCGGTGGTGTCGCGCCTGATCGGCCTGACCATCCTGCGCAACGAGCGGCGCTGAGCCGCTAACACCGCCCGATTACAGGACCATGCTCGGCTCGCGGGCCCTTTTGGAACGATACGTTCCGGCGTTTCGGCCGGTTTCGGGCCGCCTGCGTCACTCGAACAGGCCCGGCTCAGCTTCGCGGACGCTAGAATAGGCGGTTCCAACGCGCTTTACCGATTGCGCCATCGCGCCATGCCGGATATGTCGGTTTGTCGTCTCGCCGCCCATGCGTTCAGGCACATGACCGGCGCTGGGCGAGTGCGCATCATCAGCAGGATACATGCCGCGAATTCACGAGCCATCGTTACCGCCCCCGCCCGCCGAGCAACTGCGGGTGGGGGAGTGCCTGGTCGACATTCCCTTGCGCGAGATCCGCGCACCGGGCGCCCGTCGGCCTCGCCGCATCACGCCCAAGTCGATGGGCGTGCTGCTGGTGCTCGTCGAACACGCCGACCGCGTGGTCAGCCGCGATGCGCTGCTGACCGAGGTCTGGCCCGACACCCTGCCGACCGACGACGTCGTCACCCAGGCCATCACCCAGTTGCGCAAGGCCTTCGACGAGGACCGCGGCAACCCGCGCTACATCGAGACCATCGCCAAGAACGGCTACCGCCTGCTGGCCGAGGTGGAATGGCTGCCGCCCGAGAGCGCGCCCTCGCATAGCCACGAACCGGCCGACGATGTCGAACTGTCGGCCGCGCCGGCGCCGGTCGACGAACACCTCGAGCCGGTGCCGTTGCCGAGCAGTGCCTGGCCGCGCGGCACCTGGCGTTCTATCGTCGGCGTGATCGCGCTGGTGATCGGCCTGGTCGGCGGCCTGGTGTGGTGGTCGCTCGCGCGCCAGCCGCAATCCCCGGCGGCCGCGCCGGCGGTCGATCCGGCGCGGGCGACCAGTGCTCCGCGCCCGTACCGCCTGATCACCTCGATGCCGGGCTTCGAGCTCGCCCCGACCCTGTCGCCGGATGCGGCGATGGTGGCGTACGTGGCGATTCCCGAAGGCCAGCGCGGTACCGCGATCCTGGTCCAGACCACCGACCAGACCCCGCCGCGCCAACTGACCCAGCCCAATGGGCAGGCCGAGGACAGCGCCCCGGCCTGGTCGCCGGACGGCCGTTCGATCGCCTTCCTGCGGCTGGAGCCCGGGGTCTCGTGCCGGGTGCTGGTGATCGCCGCCAACGGCGGCGCCGAGCGCGAAGTCGGCGGCTGCGACTCGCGCAACCCGCCGACCTTCGACTGGACCGGCGACGGCCGCGGCTTGATCTTCGGCAGCATGTGGACCCCGCAAGGCATCGTCGGCATGCGCGTGCTCGACCTCGCCAGCGGCGAATGGCGCGCGGTGCCTTACGAGCCCGGCGCCGGCAACCTCGACCTGTCGCCGCGGTTCTCGCCGGACGGGCGCTGGCTGGTGTTCGTGCGCAACAGCCCGCAGGGCGATTTCTGGCGCCTGCCGGCCGAGGGCGGCAAGGCCGAACGGCTCAGCCACCTCAGCGCCGACGTGCGCGGCTGGGACTGGCTGCCGGACAGCCGCAACATCCTGTTCGGACGCATGATCGACGGCGACACCCGGATGTTCCGCCTCGACCTCGACACGGGCCAGGCCCGCGACCTGGGCATCGAGTCGGCTCAGGCGCCGGCGGTGGCGGCGGCGCGGCCGGCCGCGGCCTTCGTCCAGCGCAAGCCGTATTTCGGCCTGTTCCGGGTGGTGCTCGGCGACACCTCGCAGGGCGCGGTGCACGTGGTCGATCCGCTGTTCCCGTCCTCGGCCCGCGACATCCTGCCGACCATCGCCCCGGACGCGCACCAGATCGTGTTCGTCTCCGACCGCTCCGGCAGCACTCATCTGTGGTGGGCCGACATGGACCAGCCGGACTCGCTGCGCATGCTCCAGGGCGTGCAGCCCGGCACCCGCTACGCGCCGTCGTGGTCCGGCGACAGCACCCGGGTGACCGTGGTCGGGCCGGACGCGGAAGGCCGCAACGTGGTTCACGAGATCGTCCCGGCCAGCGGCCGCGTGACCCGCCTGCCGGTACCGCTGCAGGACCCGATCCAGGCGGTGCAGCTGCCCGACCCGCATCGCCTGCTGGTCCTGGCCGGCACCGGCGACGGCCGGCTGAGCCTGAATCTGTTCGACCGCCGCCTGCGCCCCTGGCGGCGGCTGGCCCAGCTGGCCGACGTGTCCGAGGTGCGGGTCGACGGCGCGCGCAACCGCCTGTTGTTCACCCGCCAGACCGAGGCCGGGCTGTGGCAGTCGGACCTGGACCTGACTCCGGCCAGCGTGCGTCGCATCGACGACGGAGAACCCGTCGCCGACCGCTACCGGCTGTGGGACGTGGCCACCGAGACCGGCGAGCTACGCTATCTCGACCAGCAGCCGACCTGCCTGTCCCTGCTGCGCCGGATCGCCTCGCCCGACCTGCCGCCGTCGGTGCTGTGCCTGGACCAGAGCCGGCGCTCGGCCATCAACGGATTCAGCCTGAGTCCGCGCGGCGACGCCGTTTATCTGGCCCTGGCCAAGTGGGATGGCGCTGATATCGGTTACATGGACCTGCCCGAAGAACCGAAGACCTTCGTGCCCGGCTGGCTCAACTGATTGATTTTTCGAATAAATGTTCTTTCGGAAAAGCTTCGGTTGTGACGTCGTTCCGAATTCGCCTAACTCTCCGTCAAATTTCTGAAGTCGCGCGCCGGAGTTAGGCAAAACAACACCTCATTCTCGGCACATGAGGTGGACCAATGGAGCAAGCATTGTGGGCGGACCGCGGACAGCTGTTGCAGCTGGACGGTCAGGATCCCGCCGTTCAGGCCAGTTGCGTCGGCGTCTCCCGTCTCGGCAGCGCCCAGCTGTCGGGCGCGCATTTCTCGATCTGGGTCCAGCTGCGCGGCAGCTCCTGGGTCGAAGCCAAGGAAGGTAAGTTCCGGCTCAAGCGCGGCGACTGGATCGCGTTCGAGCGCGATTCCAAGCCGGTCCTGCAGGCCGACCGCTACGGCGTCTGCATCGGCCTTAACCTGACCGCCGACGCGATCAAGGCCATGGCCCGGCTCGCCGAGTGCAACCTGTACGCGGGCCGCGGCCACATGAGCCGCCACGACGCCCGCATCGCCCTGCGCCTGTGGCGCCAGGCCCATGCCCGCAACGGCGAGGCCGACGGCGGCCTGGACATCAACGCCTTGCGCCCGATCCTGTTGCACCTGGCCGGCGTCCAGCGCGAGCTGACCGCGCGCATCCAGCGCTGCCCGGGCCGCTCGCGCAGCCGCAAGCGCCAGGTGTTCGGCCGTCTGCAGCGCGCCCGCCTGTACCTGGAAGGCAACTGCGACCGGGTGGTGCGGATCAGCGAGCTGGCCGAGCTGACCAGCTTCTCGAGCTGGTACTTCTCCAAGACCTTCCACAGTCTGTATGAGGAGAGCCCGCAGGCGGCGTCGGCGCGCATGCGCCTGGAGCACGCGGCCGATCTGCTCAAGAACACCTCGATGATGATCGGCGAGGTCGCCGCGGCCAGCGGGTTCGACAACTGCTGCAGTTTCGCCCGTGCCTTCCGCGCACGCTTCGGCACCTCGGCGACGCGGTATCGCAGCGCTGCCGCCAGCGCCAAGCTGGAATCGGTCCAGCTGCAATCGGCCCAGCTGCAATCGGCCCAGTTGAAGGCCGCTCAGCTGAAAGCGATCCAGCCGAAGTCGGCTGAGTTGGAAGCGGTCAAGCCGGCGGCCGAGCCCCTGCGCAAGGCCGCATGACCGCGTCGGTCATCGTGGGCCGGCAGGTCGGCGTACGCGGCATCGCATTACCGCAACATCGCAACAGGTAATCAGGACGACCGCTGAAGTTTCGAATGCGCGCCGCGCGCGCATCGAAACTTCGGCGAGGATCGTGGCTACGGCCGCGAGCGCAGGGCCAGCCCGGCACGATCGCCGCACGCGATCTCCCAGCACGCAGCGCCCCATCTCGATTTCTTCTCCAGCAACCTGCGCTGAATCGTTGCGCGGCGATTCGCGTCGCGCGCGTCGTTCCGAAGCGGCTCGAATTCATCCATCGTTCATTCCGAATGCATCGACAGCATCGGCAAACGTTTCGGTCGTCGCGCGCAAACGCATGCGTCCCGCGTGTGCAGCGTCGCATCGACTCGCTTCGCGAATTCGCTCATGAGCGAGGCGACGCGTTTTGATCGGCGCTTGATTGGCTCGTTGCGTTGTGGCCACGACCGCGACGACTCAATCGGCAAAGTCTCCCGGCCTCAAGGGCAAAGCACCAGCGGCGTTCGGGTCGTACTTTTGCAAAGCGTTTTAACACGCCCATAACGAGATTACTGGAGAGAGATAGATGAACCATCGCAGTCTGCGCCCCGCGGCGCGGTACGGCTTGCTGCCGTCCGCCATCGCTACGGCGTTAGTGTCGGCCCTGATCCCGGCGATCGCTGGCGCACAGGAAGCCGACGCCTCCAATCAGGCCACCACCACCCTCGACCGCATCGAAGTCACCGGTTCGCGCATCCGTCAGGCGAATCTGGAAACCTCGCAGCCGGTCGTCACGATGACGCGCGCCGACATCCAGAAGCAGGGCTTCACCAGCGTCGCGGACATCGTCCAGAACATCACCGCCACCGGTTCGCCGGCGATCTCGCGCGCTGACGCGCTGGCGTCGGGCGAAGACGTGGGCGGCCAGTACGTCGACCTGCGCAACCTCGGTCCGCAGCGCACCCTGGTGCTGATCGACGGCAAGCGCATGGGCATCAGCTCCAGCGGTTACTCCGACCTGGCGGCGATCCCGAGCTCGATCGTCGAGCGCATCGAAGTCCTCACCGACGGCGCTTCGGCCCTGTACGGTTCGGACGCGATCGCCGGCGTGGTCAACATCATCACCCGCAAGCGTTTCGACGGCCTCGAAGCCAGCGCCTACCTGGGCCAGTACGGCCAGGGCGACGGCAACAAGGAAGTCTATAACTTCGTCGTCGGCCAGACCGGCGAGCGCGGTTCGGTGACCTTGGGCGCCGAGTACAGCAAGGAAGATCCGGTCATGGCCCGCGATCGCGCCTTCACTCGCTACCCGAACGGTCGTGGCCACCCGGTCCCGGACATCGGCCCGGACGGCATCCGCACCAACGGCTGGAGCGGCATCAACCAGTGGGGCACCCTGTTCGACGACGCCGGCAACGGGCTGACCGCGAACCGTGGCACCACCGACACCTCGAACATCGCGAACTTCCACGCGACGAACCCGCTGACCGACTACGCCAACGCCAACGAGCAGATGTATCTGTCGACCGGCCTGGAGCGTCGTTCGGTGTTCGCCAACGCCGAGTTCGACATCACCGACAACCTGCGCGCCAAGGCCGACGTCCTGTACACGGACCGCGAAGCCATCCAGCAGATCGCCGGCTATCCGTTCCGTTCCACCGGTTTCAGCGACCGCTACGAAGGCGACCTCAGCCTGAAGGCCGGCAGCGCGTTCAACCCGCTGGGCTATGACGCCGACTTCTACCGCCGTGGTTGGGAAGTCCCGCGCCAGACCAAGTCCGAGCTGACCACCTACCGCTTCAGCGGCGGTCTCGAAGGTTCGTTCGAACTGGCCGGCAAGCCGTGGGATTGGGACGCCGGTTACATGTACAACCAGAACAAGGGCGTCAAGACCGGCACCGGCAATCTGTACCTGCCGCACGCCGAGAAGGCCCTGGGCCCGTCGTTCATCGACGCGGGCGGCGTGGCCCGTTGCGGCACCGCAGCCAACCCGATCGCCGACTGCCTGGCCTGGAACCCGCTGCTGGGTCCGGACGTCAATGCACCGGGTTCGTTGAACAACAAGGATCTGCAGAAGTACCTGTACCTGCCGACCCACGACACCTCGACCACCAAGACCGAGGTCTACAGCCTCAACCTCAGCGGCGTGCTCGCCACGCTGCCGGCGGGCGACCTCGGCCTGGCGGCCGGCTACGAGCACCGCAAGGAATCGGCGCACTACTCGCCGGACGCCCTGCTGCAGTCGGGCCTGAGCACCGACCTGGCCGGTAGCGAGACCCAGGGCGGCTACTCGCTCGACGAGTTCTACGTCGAACTCGCCGTGCCGGTGCTGGCCGATGTGGCCTTCGCGAAGGAACTGTCGTTCAGCCTCGCCGGCCGTTACTCGGACTACAACACCTTCGGCGACACCACCAACGGCAAGTTCAGCCTGAAGTGGAAGCCGATCGACGACCTGCTGGTGCGCGGCACCTACGCGACGGGCTTCCGCGCCCCGACCGTGGCCGACCTGTACGGCGGCGTCAGCGAGAGCTTCGACAACTACACCGATCCCTGCGACACGCTGTTCGGCTCGGCCGTGCGTAACCCGCAGGTCGCCGCGCGTTGCGGCGGCGTGGTCCCGGCGAACTTCCGCCAGGTCGCCTCCGGCGGTCGTCCGGCCACCGGTCCGAACGCCCAGTCCGACAGCGCGTTCCTGTCCGGCTCGAACCCGGATCTGATGCCGGAAACCTCGAAGTCGACCAGCATCGGTTTCGTCTACAGCCCGAGCTACGTCAGCGGCCTCGACATCAGCCTGGACTGGTGGAAGATCAAGATCGACGACGTCATCGCGGCTGAAACCGTCACCTCGATCCTCAACAACTGCTACGTCCTCGGCATCGACTCGGCCTGCGGCCGCTTCGTGCGCGACGGCGAAGGCCAGGTCGTGGGCGTGACTCGCAACCTGATCAACGGCGGTTACCAGGAAACGGCCGGTTACGACCTCGGCATCGCCTACCGTCTGATGGACACCCGCTTCGGCAACTTCTCGTTCACCTGGAAGACGACCTACGTCGACTACCTGGAATACAAGCGCGACGGCGAGTCCACCACCCCGGTCGAGCAGCGTACGAGCTGGGTCGCCGACGGCGGCAGCAACTTCCGCGTGCGTTCGAACTTGAACGCCGACTGGAGCTACGGCGACTTCGGCGCGAGCTGGGGCCTGCGTTACTACTCCGGCCTGAAGGAAGAGTGCTCGTACGATCTGGACGGCGGCGCGGAATGCGACAAGCCGAACTACCAGTCGAGCTACAAGGGCATCCAGCCGATTCGCGAAGTGGGCGGCAACACCTTCCACGACGTGCAGGTCCGCTACAACACCCCGTGGAACGCCACGGTGGCGCTGGGCGCGAACAACGTGTTCGACCACGTCGGCCAGACCATGTACAGCCAGCCGAACAGCAGCTTCTCGTACAACGGCAGCTTCGACATCGGTCGCTTCGTCTACATGAAGTACACGCAGCGCTTCTGATAAGCGTCAGGTAGTACCGCAATACGACTACGGCCCCGAAAGGGGCCGTAGTTCTTTGTGGCGGAAGCGGCCGATGAGGCTGCGGCCGTTGGTTCTCGCCGTTCGTTGGAAGAGCGCCAAATGGAGGACGAGGCGAGTGTCGTGAGCCGGCGCTTTTGGAAAGAGCAGAAAGTAGCTGCCTTTGTAGCTATCGCGGGCGGGCTGCTCTTTTGGTTCGGCTACGGTTGTTTAAAGGGATGTTGTTCGCCTTGCTCGTTATGGCGGTTCAGCGGCTGCGATCCTTTTCGACCGGTTGAAAGCGGGTGAATGGTGCAGTGCGAGTTGGGCCTGAAGGGAAAGAATCGAGAGCGATGACATGACACTTCGACACTTGGCTGGCGCCGAGATTTATCTGTTCTCGGTAGCTGTGTTTACAGTGGTGGTTTATTGCTTCATGCACGATCTGGAGACCGCAGCCTATGCATTCTTGGTTTCGGGGGCTTAGCCGTTCGTGCTCTTGGGAGACCTGCTCGATCTGATCAAAAGAGGAAGGTGTTGACTGCGGTAACGGCGTGGCGCTCGAATCGGCTTCAGGCTCGCCAGCGGGCCAACGGTGCCTCGCCGCAAAGCGAAAGGCCGCCCGAAGGCGGCCTTTTGTCTGATGCAGAACCGAGTACCGATCAGAACTTCGGCTTGTCTTCTTCCGAGGTGGCCGCGTAGCGCTCGATGGCTTCGACCAGGATCTTCCTGGCTTCCTCGGCATTGCCCCAACCGTCGAGCTTGACCCACTTGCCCTTCTCCAGGTCCTTGTAGTGCTCGAAGAAGTGGCCGATGCGCTCGAGCCAGTGCGGGCTGACCTGTTCGATGTCGTGGATGTGGCTGTAGCCGGCGAAGACCTTGTCGACCGGCACGGCGAGCAGCTTTTCGTCGCTGCCGGCTTCGTCGGACATCTTCAGCACGGCCACCGGACGGCAGCGGATCACCGAGCCCGGAATCAGCGGCAGCGGCAGGATCACCAGCACGTCGGCCGGGTCGCCGTCGCCGCAGACGGTGTGCGGCACGTAGCCGTAGTTGCAGGGATAGCGCATCGGAGTCGACAGAATGCGGTCGACGAAGATGGCGCCGGAGGACTTGTCGACCTCGTACTTGACCGGCTCGGCATCCTTCGGGATTTCGATGATGACGTTGATCTCGTGCGGCGGATTCTTGCCGGTGGAAACGAGGTCCAGACCCATGTGTGCTCCGACTGCTGTGGCCCGCCGGAAGGCGGGCGGTGAAAGAAGATGGGCCATTCTACGCGGCCGGGTGCTGCGTTGCAGCACGCGGCGGGAACCGGCCCGGCACGGCGCCAGCCGACGCGTAAACGGTCAATCGGCGGCAAAGCGGCGGCTTCGTGCACCGAACGGCGTGGAACGAGTGGCGACAGCGCGGCCGCGCGGGCGGCGGTCCGCGCCATGTCCAAACGCGCCAAGGCCTCGTCCAATGCCGCCCGGGCGGGTTCGGCCCGAGGCGGTTGCCGCTCCCGCCGGGCGGTGTTAATCCTGCATTTAGATCGAGACAAACGCGGGGGCGGCGATGGCGTGGTGGGGCTATGTCGAGCAGGAGCTGATCAGTTTCTTCGGCCTGGGGGCCCTGTTGAAGTTGCTGGCCGAGCAGGGATACCGGGCTTTGCTCAGTGCCGACGGTGCCGCTGCCCTGCTGTATCCGGTCATCCCGATCCTGCTGGTGTACGAATTGCTGCGCACCGTGGCCCAGCGCCGGTTCAAGCTCGAGGACTACAAGCTCCCTTTCCTGACCCTGCTGGCCAACCGGCTGATCTCGACTTTCCTGACCTTCGGGGTGGTGACCCTGTGCATCGGCCTGTTCCAGCCGTATGCGCCGTTCCAGGTCGGGATCGGCGTGCCCGGGCTGATCTACGGCTACCTGGTCTGGGAGTTCGCCCACTTCGTCTACCACTACCTCGCCCACAAAGTGCGCCTGCTGTGGTGCCTGCACTCGACCCACCACGCGCCGGTGGCGATGAATCTGTCGGTCAACTACGCCCACCTGTTTCTGGAAGCGCCTTACGCCGACTTCGTGCGCACCACGATCTGCATCCTGGCCGGGGTGGAGCCGCCGCTGCTGTTGCTGATCATGTTCGTCGACGGGCTGTGGGGACAGTTCATCCACCTCGGCGAGCATGCGCTGAAGGACGGGCGCCTCGGGGCGTTGCACCGGCTGATCCTGACCCCGGCGCATCACCGCGTGCATCACGCCCGCAACGCGGTCTACATGGACACCAATTTCTGCAACCTGCTCAACGTCTGGGACCGCGTGTTCCGCACCTATCAGCCGCAGCGCGAGGACGTGTGGATCGAGTACGGCATCACGCGGCCGCTGAAACCCGGCAGTTTTCTCGATGCCTATCTCGGCGAGTTCGTCGCCCTGTCGCGCGATATCGCCGCCGCGCCTGGATGGAAGAACAAACTGCTGTATCCGCTCATGCCGCCGGGCTGGAGCCACGACGGCGAGCACAAGACCGCGCAGGTCAGCAAACGCGCCTGGCTGGCGCAACAGGAGGCGCCATGAGGCGCGGGGCGGTCGTCGCGTGGCTGTTGTTCGCCGCGTGCGGGCCGGCGGCGACCGGCGAGCCCGCCCCAGCCAATCTGGCCCTGCATCGGCCGGCCACCGGCTCGGCGATCTGCAAGCCCGGCGAGGAAGCGGAGAAAGCGGTCAACGGCTTGCTCGCCAGCAAGACCCACGACAAGTTCTGTTCGCTGCAGCGGCCGGCCTGGCTGCGCATCGACCTGCAGGCTCAGCGCGAGCTGCGCGGCTTCACCGTCAAGCATGCCCAGGCCGGCGGCGAAGCGGCGGCGATGAACACCCGCGAGTTCGCGTTGTCGGTGTCCGACGACGGCGCGCGCTGGCGGCAGGTGGCGGAGGTCGACGACAACGTCGATGCCGTCAGCGTGCATCGCATCGCGCCGGCTAGGGCGCGTTATGTGCGCCTGGACGTGACCCAGCCGGCGCAGGACCCGGCCGATCCGGCCACCCGCATCTACGAACTGGAGGCCTGGTGAGCGCCCGGCCCGCCGCCGAACCGCTCCTGGGGACGACCCTAGCTTGGGTACGCCCTAGCTTGGATGCAGCCATACGTCTGCGTATCTAGGAGGCTCGTACTCTTTCCATCGCAGGCCTGCCATGTCCGTACAGCTCGACGCCACCCGTTCCGCGCCGCCGGTCGACTCTTACTGGAACGATCCGGTCGCCGCCGATCCGAACCGGCTGGCCGAGCCGCAGTCGCCGGCGATCGAACCGACGATCGCCGAGGCGGGCAACCCGACGATCGCCAATCCGGGGCTGGACGAGGCGGTGGCGATCGACGGCAGCGACACCAATCCGCAGCAGCGCAGCGAGGGCCGCACGCCCGACGGCAAGATCGTGCAGATCGATCCGCTGCACCGGGGCGCCGAGGTCTCGATCGCGCGCGAGCAGACCCTGGCCGATGCCGGCCTGGGTCGCAGCTACGTCAGCAGCGATCAGGTCGTGTTGACCACCGGTACCAAGAACGACGACGTGCAGATCACTCAGCGCGACGACGGCACCCTCGACGTCGGCATCAACGGCGAGAAGTACGAGGTGCGCCTGGGCGAGAACCAGGAGCTGACGATCCGCAGCGGCGCCGGCAACGACACCATCAACGTCGCCTCGAACGTGAAGGTGAACATCGTCGTCGACGGCGGCGCCGGCGACGACGCGATCAGCACCGGTGCCGGCAGCGATCGCATCGACGCCGGCCTCGGCAACGACGTGGTCTCCACCGGCGCCGGCCGCGACGATATATTCGGCAACAGCGGCGACGACCGTCTCGATGCCGGCGACGGCGACGACGTGATCTATGGCGGCGACGGCGCCGACACGCTCGGCGGCGGCAGCGGGGTGGACTTCCTCGAAGGCGGCCGGGGCGGCGACACGCTCGACGGCGGCGCCGGCAAGGACATGCTGTCGGGCGGCCTCGACGACGACACCTTGCGCAGCGGCGGCGGCGACGATGCGGTCTACACCGGCGCCGGCCGGGACACGGTCGACAACGGCGGCGGGAACGATACCGTGTACGCGCAGCAGGCCAGCGACCTCATCAATGCCGCCACCGGGGCGCGCAACACCGTGATCAACGTCGAGATCAGCGCCAGCAAGGGCGTGACCATCGAGGGCTCGGACGCATTCAAGCAGCGCGTCGGCGCCGAGATCGAGTTCCTGCGCAGCTCGCCGAACGGACAGCAGATGCTGGCCGAATTCGACCGGGCCGCCGCGCGCGGCAACAGCGTGACCATCAAGGAACTGGCGAACGAACAGAACGGTTACGCCCAGACCTTCAGCAACGACGCCGACATCGTCAACGGCAAGCCGGGCGCCGGCGGCGACGTGCAGATCAGCTACAACCCCTCGTTCCATCTGGCCGAGTTCCCGGCGCCGGTGGTGGTGCTCTACCACGAGATGTCGCACGCCTATAACGGCGTCACCGGCACCTTCCAGCCGGGCACCTACCAGGGCACCGGACCCGACGACGGCCGAGTGCCGAATGCCGAGCGCCAGGCGGTGGGGCTGGAAACCAGCGCACCGGCCTACGATTTCGACGGCGACCCCACTACGCCCAAGACCACCGCCAATCCGGATCACCTGACCGAGAACGGTATCCGGGGCGAACTCGGCCTGCCGGACCGGCCGAGCTATGCGAGCTGACCGCGCGGCCTTCCGCGCATCGTGACGACGATCTCTGGGGAGACAGGCGGGCAGCCCGCGTTCATCGCGGGCTGCCCGGTTTTGTCTCGGAGGTTTGTCTAAGATCGGTGGACGTCGTTGTTCCCGATCGAGCGTGGGCCGTGGCGGCCGTATTCGTCCGCCGCCTGCGCCGCCCCTTCTTTTTTAAACGAGTGCCGGCATGAGCTCGACGATGTACTCTCGCATTCGCCGCTGGTTCGCGTGTTCGCTGGCGCTCGCCGCGATCGCCTGCGCGCATGCGCAACCTTCCTCATCCGCGGAGCCCGACCCCATGCCTGCTGACAGCGCTTCTGACGCCGCTGGTACCGCGAAGGTGCGAGGTCGCGGCGTCGCGCTGGAAGCCGAGTTCGCTTATGCGGGCTCCAAGCGCGTAGTGACGGTGAGCTACCGCGTGCACAACCTCAGCGCTGGGCCGCTCGCGGTGTTCGATCGCGGCGACCGTCATGCGGTGGCGACGGGGCGGCAGACCGCCGGCGCGATCGCCGCGCCGGCCTGGCGGATCGAGGGAGGCGATGTGTCGTTGAGCCACGCTGCTGCGCCGTTGCCGAATCCGGCGCCGGTTTCGCCGCCGACGCCGTTGGCGATCCGCGTAGCCGCGGGTGCGCAGACCGCCGGGCGTTTCGAGTTCGCGCTGCCCGGCCTCGATGCGCCGAAACGGTTGCGCTGGTGTCTCGGCGTGGCGGCGTTCGAAGACCGGGATTTCACCGCGCCCGAAAGCGCTGGCGGGGTCGAGGTCTGGCGCGCGTCGTTCGCAGTGGTAGAGCGGCAGCAGCTCGTGTGCACGCCGTGGTTCGACGTCGCCGCGAACGGGTTCGCGGCGCGCTGAGTCGCCCGGCTGCCGGACGCCCCCGAGCTTCGGGGACGCAAAAGAAAACGGCGGCCGAGGCCGCCGTTTTCCGTTCGAGGCAGGTGCCGGACTTATTCGACCTTCACTTCCACCCGCCGCGCTTCCTCGGCGCTGCCGCCGCCGGCGGTGACCGTCGGCTTGTCGAGGACGATGCGGTCCTGGCCGATCCCCTGCGATTCCAGCCAGCGCTGCACCGCTTGCGCGCGCTGCTTGGCCAGCTCGGCGTTGCTCGCGGCATTGCCGGACTCGTCGTGGAAACCGGAGATGCGCGCCTTCGTCGAGGGCTCGGCTTTCAGCGCGGCGACCACGCCGGCCAGGTCGGCCTCGGCGGTGGCCGGCGGCGTCGCCGAATCGACCCCGAAGTAGAGCTTGGCGGTGCCGGCGGCCGCCGCGGCCGACGCGCTGTCGGTGGACTCGACCGCGGCCGATGCCTCGGTGCCGGTCGAGCCCGCTGCGGCGGAATCGGCTTCGGTGGAAGCCGCTCCGCTCGAAGCCACCGGCCCGCCGACGTCGGTCGCCGGCGCGGTCAGCACGACTTCGCTGACGCCGTGCGCGGCGCCCGCGGTGCCCATGCCGTTCACCGGCAGCAGCGGCACCAGCAGCAGGGCGACGATGTTGATGATCTTGATCAGCGGATTGATCGCCGGGCCGGCGGTGTCCTTGTACGGGTCGCCGACGGTGTCGCCGGTGACCGCGGCCTTGTGCGCTTCCGAACCCTTGCCGCCGTGGTGGCCGTCCTCGATGTACTTCTTGGCGTTGTCCCAGGCGCCGCCGCCGGTGGTCATCGAAATGGCTACGAACAGGCCGGTGACGATGGTGCCGATCAGCAGGCCGCCGAGCGCCTTCGGCCCGAGCAGCAGGCCGACTACCACCGGCACCGCGACCGGCAGCAGGGACGGCACGATCATTTCCTTGATCGCCGACTTGGTCAGCATGTCCACGGCCTTGTCGTACTGCGGCTTGCCGGTGCCTTCCATGATCCCGGGAATGTCGCGGAACTGGCGCCGCACTTCCTCGACCACCGCGCCGGCGGCGCGGCCGACCGCTTCCATCGCCATCGCGCCGAACAGGTAGGGGATCAGGCCGCCGATCAGCAGACCGATGATCACCATGTGGTCGGACAGGTCGAAGTTGAACAGCACGCCCGGATGCGCGGCCTGCAGGTTGTGGGTGTAATCGGCGAACAACACCAGCGCGGCGAGCGCGGCCGATCCGATCGCATAGCCCTTGGTCACCGCCTTGGTGGTGTTGCCGACCGCGTCGAGCGGGTCGGTGACAGCGCGCACGTCCGAGGGCAGCTCGGCCATTTCGGCGATGCCGCCGGCGTTGTCGGTGATCGGGCCGTATGCGTCGAGGGCGACGATCATGCCGGCCATCGACAGCATCGACGTCGCGGCGATGGCGATGCCGTACAGGCCGCCGAGCGCATGCGAGCCCCAGATCGCCACGCACACCGCGATCACCGGCAGCGCGGTCGACTTCATCGACACGCCGAGGCCAGCGATGATGTTGGTGCCGTGACCGGTGGTGGATGCCGCGGCGACGTGCTTGACCGGTGCGTACTGGGTGCCGGTGTAGTACTCGGTGATCCAGACGATGGCGCCGGTCAGGACCAGGCCGATCAGCGCGCAACCGTACAGGTTGATCGCGCCGTGGCTGGCATCGCGCATCAGCTCGATGGTGATCGGATAGAACGCGATCGCCGCGAGCACCGCCGAGACGATCACGCCCTTGTACAGGGCGCCCATGATCGAGCCGCCGGCTTTCACCTTGACGAAGAACGCGCCGATGATCGAGGCGATGATCGACACGCCGCCGAGCACCAGCGGGTACAGCACGCCGTTGGCGCCGACCGTGCTGGTCATCAGGCTGCCGAGCAGCATCGTCGCGATCACCGTGACCGCATAGGTCTCGAACAAGTCGGCGGCCATGCCGGCGCAGTCGCCGACGTTATCGCCGACGTTATCGGCGATCACCGCCGGGTTGCGCGGGTCGTCCTCGGGGATGCCGGCTTCGACCTTGCCGACCAGGTCGGCGCCGACGTCGGCGCCCTTGGTGAAGATGCCGCCGCCGAGCCGGGCGAAGATCGAGATCAGCGAAGAGCCGAAGGCCAGGCCGACCAGGGCGTGCAGCGCTTTCTCGCCGGTCACGCCGAGCTTGGCCAGCGCCAGCCAGTAGCCGGCCACGCCGAGCAGGCCCAGGCCGACCACCAACATGCCGGTGATCGCGCCGCCGCGGAAGGCCACGTCCATCGCCGGGCCGATGCCCTTGCGCGCGGCTTCGGCGGTGCGCACGTTGGCGCGCACCGACACGTTCATGCCGATGTAGCCGGCCGCGCCCGAGAGCACCGCGCCGAGCAGGAAACCGATCGCGGTCGGCCCGCCGAGAGCGAACCAGATCAACACGAACAAGACCGCGCCGGCGATGCCGATGGTCATGTACTGGCGGTTGAGATAGGCGCGTGCGCCCTCCTGGATCGCGCCGGCGATCTCCTGCATTCGTTCGTTGCCGGCGGGTTGAGCGCTGATCCAGCGCGCGGACACGATGCCGTAAAGGATCGCGATGACGGCGCAGCCCAGCGCCAAGGTCAAACCGTACTGCTCCAGCATGAACCCCTCCCCAAATGTAGAAGTGGACATCACAGGACAACGGGTCGATCGTGTTGTGCCGCGGAAAGCTGTTGGCCGGTGTGCCGCGGAATCGCTTCTTGCGCTGATGCGTGTTGCATTGCAGCGACGCCGTGCTGCGAACACGGCGGTGTCGCGACTATCGCACACGCACTGGGCCGGTGAAACCTCGCTGCCGCGAGGCGGTGCGAGAGGCGAGGCGGCATCGGCGGGGCTGCGACTCCAGTCACGGATCGGGTCCGGTTCGTTCCCGGGATCGACCCCGTTATGGGCTTGACCGGTGCACGCGCGCGCTGTGACGCAGCGGCTGAATACGCGTGGCGAGCGGGGCGCGACGGTGGCGTGCACCCGCGTTCCGGCGCGCGCGTCGCGCTGGAGCGGCCTCGGTTTGACAGTGCCCGCGATGCGCCGTTTAGTCGTTGGCGCGCATCGTGCCGGCCGGGGAGTCGCCATCCGGGGAAACGCTGAGGTTGCCGATGCGCACTGCGGGTGTTCCGCAGGGGAGCCACGGATGGAGGCGTCGTCGACGCCGAGGTCCGCGCGCTGAGCCAAGCAAACGCTGTCCCTCGAACCTCAATCAGGAGATGTCCATGAGCAAGAAGCTGATCGCATGTTGTGTGTTCGTGTTCGGTATGGGGCTGGGCCTGACCGCCGCCGCCGGCGGCTCGAGCATCACCCCGGAAATGGCGCAGTGCATCTACGACTGCAAGCTGGCCGGCAACACCCAGACCTATTGCTGGGCGTGCTGTGTGCAGAAGCAGTGCCCCATCCCGCTGGAGTGATCGCCGCTGGCGCAAGCCCGGCGGGTGAGCCGCGGGTCGGCTAGACCCCGCGCGCCGGCCGCCCTTCGAGGCGGCCGGCGCGTTCGCGGTCCGGGCCGCCGCCGGGCCTGTGAACGCGGCTGGCCAGCCTCCGCATCCGGCCGGCGAGGGTTCAGCCGATGCATGCCAGTCTGCGCCGGCCTTGCCAGACCGGAGCCGACGATGCGATTCGTCCCAGTGCTGTTCGTTTCGATCCTGTGCGCTAGCCCTGCGCTCGCGACTGCCGCCACCGCCGACCCGGCGCCCGAGATCCAGCGCGGGCCGATCCCGGCCCAGGCGGTCGCCCGCCTGCACACCCTGCGCCAGATTCCCGAAGCCTGCGCGCGGATCGAGGGCATATTCACCGGCCAGGCCGCCGAGCCGTACAAATTCGCGGTCGTGCGCACCAGCCCGAACTGCCAGCCGCGTGCGCGCTTCGTCGACGCCGCCAAGGCGCAGCCGTCGGAAGCGAGCGGCTGGAAATTCAACGACCTGATTCGCGTGCCCAGCGCCGCCTGCCCGCAGCAACAGGCGGTGGTGCGGATTTGGCGCAAGCCGGCTGCGGCCGCGGTGCCGCCGACCCTGGATGCGCAGGGCAAGTCGCGCCTGTACCTGCAGGACGAAAAGGAAAAGGCCGCGGCCAACAAGCTCGCCGCGGTGCCGATGTTCGCCGCGTCGATGAAGGTCGAAGGCGCGAGCTGCGGCGGCTGAACGCGTCGTAGCCATGGGCCCGTCGCGCAGCGGGCATCGCGCGACGAGGGCTCTGGGATAAGCAGCGCGCGAAGAGCGTCCCGCGAAGAGCGTCGCGCATAAAGAAAGGGCCGCAATGCGGCCCTTTCTTTCGTCCCGTTCGAGTGCGGCGGCTTCGTCGCGAAGCCGCTGCGCTTACTTGGCGGCCCGGCAGTTGCCGAGGTGGATCAGGCGGGTGTCGGCCTGGTAGGAGTCGAAGGTGCCGATCAGGTCGAGCTTGTCGCCCTTGCGCAGGGTCATCGAATAACCGCGCTGGTCCGAGGCCATGTGGCACATCACGCGGGTGAAGACGATGGCGTCGCGGCTGCTCGGGATGAAGCCCGGCAGCAACGAGGGCTTCATGTCGTAGAACACGCTCAGGCCGCCGCTGCCGGATTCCGAACCCAGGAAGTAGCCGCTGACGCGGTAGGTCTTGCCCTTGTTGCGCACGTCGATCATCGCGACGTTGTCCTGGACGGTCTTGGACACTTCGTCGGCCAGCTTGATGGCCGAGATCGAGATCGGCTTGGCGCCGCCGCCAGCGGCCTTCGGCGGTGCCTTGCCGGGCTTGAGCTGGTACAGCATCTTGCACATCGAGGTCTTGATCGAGTCGGCGTTGGCGAGCGCGCCGCGGCGCGTCTTCATCAGCATCGACACGGTGCCGTCCGCCACCGCGGTCACGTAGACCTGCAGGCCGCGGTGGGCAAGGTTCGGTGCTACTTCGAGCAGCAGCGAGCCGGACTCGCTGTTCGCATCGATCACGTTCATGCCGTCGGACACGGCGATGTTGTTCATCTGGCCGACCGCGCTGGCGACGCTGAGGCCCGGCACGGTGACCGAGGTGGAGTACTCGGTGCCCTTGAGCGGGTTGCCTGACTTGGTGAAATTGTCTTCGCACTTGCCGGCCAGGGCCGAAGCCGAGGGCAGCAAGAGAATGAGCAGCGGTAACAGCTTGCCTTTCATGAAGGCCTCCTTGATGGGTCGAAACTCAGCGTCCGTGCGTCCGCCATTAAGTGCATGAACGCGCGCGATGGCAGAGTGCCGCAATCGACCAGGCGATTCAACGGGTTTCGGCGCAGGCTTAATGTGCTGTGTGCCTATTCCTGACGCAGCGCACAGCTTGTGGCGCCCGCGAAGCTGAACTCGCGGCCGCGCAGTCGCCGCGGCAACGGTCGTGCGCACAGCCAGGACGCTGCGCCGCACGCGGCGTGCGGCCTGTGGCTTCAGGGCGGTAGCGGGCGCGCGCGATGCGGCCTGCGGTATTCGCTGTACGGCCCTTGGCGGTGCGGTTGTCGAGGGCGCGCAGCCCTCAGCAGCCGGGGTCGCGTTCGTAGCGTCGCTGCATTTCCTCGGGCTCGATCTGCTCGATGCTGTGGCCGATGTTCCATCGATGGCCGAACGGGTCGATGACCGTGCCCGAGCGTTCGCCGTAGAAGTGATCGCGCGGCGCCATCGCCAGCTGCGCGCCGGCGGCGACCGCACGCGCGACCACGTCGTCGGCGTCGTCGACATGCAGGTGCAGGGTGTGGCTGTGGCCGCGCTCCGGCTCGGGGCGGCGGATCTCGACTTCGGGAAACTCTTCGCACAGCATCAAGGTGGTGCCGCCGAGATCGAGTTCGACGTGGCCGATGCGGCCGCCGGGTTCGACCAGGCGGAATTTTTCGGTAGCGTCGAAGACCTTGCAGTAGAACGCGATCGCGGCCTGGGCGTCGCCGACGCACAGATAGGAAAACAGTTCGTGGACGGCCATGGCGGGCTCCGTGGTGGATGTCGGCGCCAGCATGGAGGCGGGTCGCTCGCGAGGATTGGATAAAATTGACCGTCGCCGCCGCGGCGCGCGTGGCTAGCCCGGCCCGATCGGCAGATGATGCGGCGAGGCGAGCGGCGAAGCCAGATATTCGCGCGGGCTGACTCCGGCGAACTCGCGGAATTCGCGGATCAGGTGCGACTGGTCGAAATACCCGTGCTCGATCGCGAGTTGCGCCCAGGCCGGCCGCGGCGCGGCGGACAAGGCCGCGAGCAGGCGACGGAAGCGCTGCACCCGCGCATAGCGCTTGGGCGCCAGGCCGACCGTATCGCGGAAGGCGGCGATGAAATGGCGATGGCTGCCGCCGCCGCCGGCGACGATCGCGGCGATGGCCTCCTCACCGCCGCAGGCGCGTTGAAGCCGGCTCGCCGTCTGCACGATCTGCGGGTCGAGGCCGCGCGGCGGGCGCAGGCGTTCGCGCAGGAAATCTTCGAACACTCGGCGGCGACGCTCGGGATCGCCGGTCGCGGCCAGGCGCTCGACCAGCAGGTCGGCGGCGCTGCCGCACAGATCGCCGAGCGCCACGTGCTGGCCGGCGAGCTCGGCCGCGGATACGCCGAACAAGGCCAGCGCCGCGCCCGGCCGCAGCACCGCGCCCACCGAGGCGGCCGGCGCGGAGGCGTCCTTGATGCAGTACCCGGCACGGATGCCGGCTACGGTCGCGGCGGCGTGGCGGCGGCCGATGCGGTCGTCGGCATCGGCGTACAGGCGCAGCGGCGGCCCGTCCAGCCGCACCGCCAGATGCATCGCGCCGTTCGGCAAGGAATGCTCGCGCAGGGCGCGCGGCGCCCGACGCGGGCGCTCGCACACCCAGATGCGTTCGATCCACGGATGCAACGAAGCCGGCAGCGGAGATTCGGCGGTCATGGGTCAAGGGGCGATGGCGCGGGGCAAGCCACGATCATGCGCCCGGATGCGGTCGGACGCTCTCGCGCATTCACATCGACACCGAGCGCGCCGGCACCGCGGCGTTCTCGCACGAGTTGCCGGCGCCGCTGGCGGTGTAGTCGAAGACGGTGCCGTTGCGGACGATGAACTTGATCGTGCAGCGGCCGGCGTCCGCGGCCGGGCCGCGCCGGGGCTCGGCCGCCGGCAGGAGGTAATGCAGCAAGCGGCTGCGATCTTCGTCGCGATACGAGACCGGGTCGCCCCAGGTGCCGACCAGCAGTTGCAGCGGCGCGTCGATCCAGCTTTCCAGCGTCGGGTTCGGCGTGCGTTCGCGGCGTTCGCTCGCGCGGGCGCTGCGCGCCGCGGCCTCGGCCTGGGCGCGGGCGTCCTCCTGCTGGTCGCGCAGCTCGGCATGGACTTGGTCCATCGCGCCGGACAGGCGCGCCAGCGCGCCCTCGACTTCCTGCCGGCGCGCGGCGATCTGGGTCTTGGAGCGGCTGCTGGTATAGCGCGGCCGCTTGCCGTCGGTCCAGAAGCGCTGCCAGGACAGGTCGACCACGCTCAGCAGATTGGCCGCGCTGTCGAGCCGGGTCATGCCGTGTTCGGCCGTGCGCGAGGCCGGCTCGCAGGCGAAGCGCTGGGCCTGGCTCATCCAGCCGGCCGGCGTGGGCGCCCAGTCGGTCGGCGCCAGGGTGTCCTGAGTGTCGTTGCGCCGATACACATCGGCCGAGGTGCTGCGCATCCGACCGCGCGCGCAGTCGAACTGCAGGCGGTGGACGATCTTGTCCGGCGCGGATTCGTGTTCCATGACCTCGAACACCTGGATCGAGCGCGGCGCCGCCTCGCGTGCGCTCATCGCCGCGTCGGGGCCGTCGGCGAACAAGATCCGGCTTTCGTCCTCGGGCGGCAGCGCGCTCTCGATCCAACTGCTGTCGGCATAGATCAGGCCGCGCGCCGGGCGCTCGCCGTAGCGATGCAACAGAAAGCTCTCGCCGGCGCAGACCGGCGCCGACGCCAGCGCGGCGAGGCAGGCCGCCCAGGCGGCCCGCGTGGCGGTGTTCGTGCGACTGTCCATGAGCGAATGCGGTCCTTGGTGCGGCGACCCTCGCCGCCGCCCGAGGATAGCGCCGCCCCGCCCGGGCGGCGCGCCCGGGGCGATGCGGCCGCTCGGTTAGCGGCCGGCCGTCGCAGTTCGCTCAGCCTTCGAACGCCGGCAGCTTGGGTTTCACCGCGACGTTCTTCAGCGCCACGTACTTGGGCAGGCCGTCGCGGCCGTACGGCGGCGGGGCCTCGCCGCGGATCAGCGGCTCCAGGTAGGCGCGTGCCTTGGCGGTGATGCCGTAGCCGTCCTTGCGCAGGAACCCGGCCGGCATCTTCTTCTCGTGGTTGGCCACCTTGCTCAGCGGCGCCGCCTCGATCTTCCAGCGGTAGGGCGCGTCGGAGGTACGCACGATCACCGGCATCACCGAATTGTGGCCCTTCAGTGCGAACTCGACCGCGGCCTTGCCGACCGCGCGGGCCTGCTCGACGTCGGTCTTGGAGGCCAGATGGCGGGCCGAGCGCTGCAGGTAGTCGGGCAGGGCCCAGTGCACCTTGTAGCCCAGGGCGTCCTTGACCCGCCCGGCCAGATGCGAGGCGACCCCGCCGAGCTGGGTGTGGCCGAACGAGTCGTGGCCGCCGCCGGCATCGGCGACGAAGCGGCCGTCGGCGGTCTGGATGCCTTCGCTGGCCACCACCACGCAATAGCCGACCCGTTCGACCGTGACGCGGACCTTGGCGAAGAAATCGGCCTCGTCGAAAGGGCGTTCCGGGAACAGGATCAGGTGCGGGGCGTCGTCGGGGCCCTGGCCGGCCAGGCCGGCGGCCGCGGCCAGCCAGCCGGCATGGCGGCCCATGGCCTCGTAGACGAAGACCTTGGTCGAGGTCTCGGCCATCGCCGCCACGTCGAGGGCGGCCTCGCGCACCGACACCGCGGTGTACTTGGCGGCCGAGCCGAAGCCGGGGCAGCAGTCGGTCACGGCCAGGTCGTTGTCGACGGTCTTCGGCACCCCGATGCAGGTCAGCGGATAGCCGAACTCGGCCGCGAGCCGGGACACCTTGAGCGCGGTGTCGGCCGAGTCGTTGCCGCCGTTGTAGAGGAACCAGCGCACGTCGTGAGCCTTGAGCACGGCCAGCAGGCGCTCGTAGCGGGCGCGGTCGGCCTCCAGCGACTTCAGCTTGACCCGGCACGAGCCGAAAGCGCCGCCGGGCGTATGGCCGAGGGCGCGGATCGCCGCGGCCGACTCCCGGGAGGTGTCGATCAGCTCCTCGCGCAGGGCGCCGAGGATGCCGTTGCGGGCGGCCAGTACCTTGACCTTGCGGGCTCGGGCGGTCTCGATCACGGCCGAGGCGGTGGCATTGATGACGGCGGTCACACCGCCGGATTGGGCGTACAGCAAAGTTCCGTTGGGCATGGGGATTCCAGGATTTCGGCCGGATTGCGGTAAGCTGCCAGCAATATTTTGCCCGGCGGGTGAATGGCGGCTCCGAGTGTAGCGCCGCCCCGCGGACTGGCCAGCCTGGGGCGGCCGGTGGGCTGCGAGGCCGGCGTGGCGAACGCCGGCCGCGACGATTTCGTTAGTTTTCAGGAGCGATGTTGATGCGATTGGTACTTCTGGGCGCGCCCGGTTCCGGCAAGGGCACGCAGGCTGCGCGGCTAAAGGAGCATTTGCAGGTGCCGCATATTTCCACCGGCGATCTGTTGCGAGGCGAAGTCGCGGCCGGTTCCAAGCTGGGTCTGGAAGCCAAGGCGGTGATGGACGCCGGCAACCTGGTCAGCGACGAAATCCTGCTCGGCATGCTCGAGGACCGTTTCTCGCGCCCCGACACCGCCGGCGGTTTCATTCTCGACGGTTACCCGCGCAACCTGGCCCAGGCCGACGCGCTCGACGTGTTGCTCAAGAAGATCGGCCAGCCGATGGACTTCGCCGTGCAACTGGAAGTGCCGACCGAACTGCTGGTCGAACGCATCGCCGGCCGCGCCGCCGAGCAGGGCCGCGTCGACGACAGCCCGGAAGCGGTGCGCACCCGCCTGAAGGTCTACGACGAGCTGACCGCGCCGGTCATCGAGTACTACCGTCAGCACGGCCGCCTGACCGTGGTCGACGGCGTCGGCTCGCTCGACGTGGTGTTCACCCGCATCATCGAAGCGCTGGAACCGGCGCCGACGGTCGGCTGACCCTCGCCCTCACGCACCGCGTTCGCGCTTCGGCCTTGCGCTCTTTCCGGCCGCGCCGCGTTCGCGCTCCGGTCGTTCTCCCCCTCCCGCTTGCGGGAGAGGGGCGGGGTGAGGGCACACGTTTTATCAGCCGCGGCCCAACTGCCGCGTTCCCTGCGAACGCCGATTCGCGCACATGCTTGCCGCTGGCTCTGTCGGCTACGCGCTTCCTTCGGTCGCCGCAGCGGGCGAGGGGGCGTCGATGCCGTGCGGCAGCCGACTCGTTGAACCTTCGCAGCCTTATTCGGAACGTCGAATCTTGAAGCTCCATATTCTTGGCATCGCCGGCACTTTCATGGGCGGCGTCGCCGCGCTCGCGCGCGAACTCGGCCACGAGGTCGAAGGCAGCGACCAGGCGGTCTATCCGCCGATGTCGACCCAGCTCGAACAGCTCGGCATCGCGCTCAAGCAAGGCTACAAGCCGGAACACATCGGCGCCGATTGCGACGAGATCGTGGTCGGCAACGCGTTGTCGCGCGGCAACGCCGCGGTCGAGCAGGTCCTCGACGACGGCCGCCGCTACACCTCCGGCGCGCAGTGGCTGAGCGAGCAGGTGCTGCCGGGGCGCGACACGCTGGCCGTCGCCGGCACCCACGGCAAGACCACGACCACGACCATCCTGACCTGGTTGCTCGAAGCCGCCGGCCGCCAGCCGGGCTTTCTGATCGGCGGCGTCGCCGAGGATTTCGGCGTGTCCGCGCGCATCGGCGCCGGCCGCGAGTTCGTCGTCGAAGCCGACGAGTACGACACTGCCTTTTTCGACAAGCGCAGCAAGTTCGTCCACTACCGGCCGCTGGTGGCGATCCTCAACAACCTCGAATACGACCACGCCGACATCTTTCCCGATGTCGCCGCGATCCAGCGCCAGTTCCATCACCTCGTGCGCACCGTGCCGCGCCGCGGCCGGCTGATCGTCAACGGCGAGGACGAACGCTTGAGCGAAGTGCTGGCGATGGGCTGCTGGACTCCGGTCGAGCGCTTCGGCCTGCATTCCGAATCGGGCGAGCCGGCCTTCGAATGGACCGCGCGCCTGATCGAGGCAGACGGCAGCGCCTTCGCGGTGATCCACGACGGCGTCGAAGTCGGCGAAGTGCGCTGGCCCTTGCTCGGCCGCCACAACGTGATGAACGCCTTGGCCGCGCTGGCCGCCGCGAATGCGGTCGGCGTCGATGTCGCCGGCGTGCTGCCGGCCCTGGCCGCGTTCCGCAGTGTCAAGCGCCGCCTGGAAGTGATCGGCGAAAGCGGCGGTGTGACCGTCTACGACGACTTCGCCCACCATCCGACCGCGATCGCCACCACCCTCGCCGGCCTGCGCGCCCGCGTCGGCAGCGCGCGCATCGTCGTGGCGATGGAGCCGCGCAGCAATTCGATGCGCCTGGGCGCGCATTCCGAAGCTCTGGCGCCCTCGCTCGACGGCGCCGACATCGTGATCTTCCTGCACCGTCCCGAACTGGCCTGGGACGCCGGCAAAGTCGTCGCAGGCCTGCGCGGCGAAGGTGTGACCGTGCCCGATGCCGACGCCCTGATCGCCGCATTGCGCGAGCGCGTGCGCGCCGGAGACCATGTGGTGTTCATGTCGAACGGCGGTTTCGACGGCGCGCCGCGCCGGTTCTTCGCCGCGTTGAGGAACGTGTAGACGGCGTAGCTTCCATCGCCGTCGCAGATCCCCATTGTAGGAGCGGCGCCAGCCGCGACCGCTCAGCGTCGGCCCCCGCCGTAACCGGCCGGGCCCCATACGGGTAAGAGCCACGCAAGCCGCGACCGCACAGGTCCCCGCAACGGCGCCGGCGCGATTGCGGCTGCGCGTGCGCCTGTCATTGTTGCCGTTGCCGTTGCCGTTGCCGTTGCCGTGCGCCGCCTAGCACTAGCGAAGGCAATAGAAGACCCGGAGGGCGGTCCGCAGGGATGCGGGCCGTTTTTCATCGGGACAGGGATGTCCCGTATGAAAAATCCCCGCGTATGCATCGAACGCGCGGGCCCTTGATTCAAAGAAAAGCACTTTTCTTTGGTTATCTTTCTTTTGTTGCTTTAGACAAAAGAAAGTAACCCGCCGCTTTAGTGGCGGAAGCTTTGGGTTTGATCTTGATCTTGATGCTGATCTTCCACGAGGAATACGCCGCAAGACCGTCGCGGCGATGTCGCGGCTTGCGCCGTTCCTACCGTGCGAAAGAGACGCCGCTTCCAAGACCGGCGACGGCCCCGTCATTTCTGCGCGTCCCTTGTCGCGACTCACGTCGCTCCTACAAGGGGCGGCCTTGCCGTACCGCGTTGCTTGCGCAAGAACAAAGCAACCGAAGCTTCGGACTTGATATTGATGCTTCCACGAGGAATACGTCGCAAGACCGTCGCGGCGATGTCGCGGCTTGCGCCGCTCCTACCCTGCGAAAGAAACGCCGCTTCCAAGACCGGCGACGGCCCCGTCATTTCTGCGTCCCTTGTCGCGACTCACGTCGCTCCTACAGGGGATGGATCGCGGTACCGCGTCGCTTGCGCACGAACAAAGCAACCGAGGCCATTGCCGCGCGCCACCGCCCGCCACAAACCCGCCCGCCGCCCGCCCCATATCGTGGCCGCCACCACTCTTGGCTACACTGCGGCCATGTCCGAAGACATCGCCGCCCCCGAATCGCTGGGATTGTTCCCGCTGCATACCGTGCTGGTGCCCGGTGCGGCGCTCGGTTTGCGGGTGTTCGAACGGCGGTATCTGGACCTCGTGCGCGATTGCGGCCGCCAGGGGCGCGGTTTCGGGGTCTGCCTGATCATCGACGGCCAAGAGGCCGGCGCGCCGGCCGCGGCGGCGGCCTACGGTACCGAGGCGGTGATCGAGGATTTCGGCACCGGCGACGACGGCCTGCTGACCTTGCGGGTGCGCGGCACGCGCCGCTTCCACGCCGAGCGCGTGCGGGTGCGCGACAACGGCCTGCAGGTCGCCGAGGTAGCCTGGTGCGAACCGGACCCGAGCGAGGTGGTGCGGCCCGAGCATTCGCTGCTGGTCACCCTGCTCGAGCACCTGCTCGAACAGATCGGCGGCGAGCACGCCAAGGCGCCGCATTCGTGCATGGACGACGCGGCCTGGGTCGGCTGGCGCCTGACCGAGCTGCTACCGCTGTCGTTGACGCAGCGGCAGGCGCTGCTGCAGATGGACGGGCCGCACCAGCGCCTGGATCACTTGCTGACGGTCTTGCCTTGAGCCCGCGCCTGCGGGCCTGATCGGCGCCGCATTGGCCGGCGCCGGCCCTGACGAACTCACGGCGCCGGTTCGGTGCCCGGCACGCGATACCGCGATTGCAGACGCAGCACCCGGGTGCCGTTCTTCGGATGCGCCTGTTCGATCATGGTGAAGCCGGTCAGCGCCTTGCGCACTTCGGCGTGGGCGCGGCCGTCGTCGGACTGCGGCAGCCACAGCGCGGCGGCGTTGAAGGGCTTGTTCAAGCGCAGGATCTGGGTGGTGCCGACCCACAGCGGGGTGCCGTCGGAGAGCACCGCCGGGGCCGGCCACAGGCGCAGCGCGTACTGCATGTCCGGGCCGGGCCCGTCGCGCAGCATCAACAGCGCTTCGGCCTGCGCATCGAGCGTGGCCGGCAGCACGATCTGCTCGCGCGCCGGCGCGTCGTCGTCGAGCAGGGCGATGGTCGCCAGCCAGTCGGCTTGCTCCTGCACTCGCCAGCCGTTGGCCTCCAGGCTCGCGCGCAGCGGCGGCAGGGGACCGGCGATCTGGATGTCGAGCGGCCAGCGCTGGCGCACGTCGCTCTCGTTGCGTTGCGCCGGCAAGGTCGCCCAGTCGCTCCTCCACCACGGCCCGGCGTCGAGCACGGTGGTCGGCGTGGCGGCGGCGAACTTGGCCAGCAAGGCGTCGGCCGAGCGCGGCGCATGCCACAGCGCGGCGGCGACGAACACGGTATAGAACAGCCAAGCCAGCGGCCGCATCCAGAACGAACGCGCGACGTGGCGGCGGTAGGCGATGCCGAGCACCAGCAGCCAGACGATGCCGAACAAGGTGCCGCCGACCAGGTCGCTGGGCCAGTGCGCGCCCAGGTACAGGCGGGCGAAGCCGACCAGGGTGGTGACCACGCCGGCCAGCAGGTACGGCCAGACCCGCTGCCGGCCCGGCAGCTCGCGTGCGATCAGCACGGCGAAGAAACCGAACACGATCGTGGTCATCGTCACCGCGACCGACGGGAAGCCGAAGCCGGCCGGCGCGGTCGGCGGGCGCGGCATGTCGATGGCCGCTTCCAGCAACGAGGTCAGGACGAGACCGAACACGATCGCGCCGACCCAGTGCGCCGCCGCCATCCAGCGCCGGCGCCAGGCCAGGTAGGCCAGCACCGCGAGCGAGGCCGGGCCGAGCACGGCAGCATCGCCCAGGCTCGCCAGCCCCGCCATCAAGCGGTCGGCGAGCGGATTGCGCAGGGTCCACATGAACTCGTGGACGCTGTGGTCGATCGCCAGCGGCCCGCCGCTCGCGAGCAAGGTGGCGAGCAGGGTGAACCAGATCCAGCTGATCCCGAGCAGGCAGACCGCCAGCATCACTAGCGAGGCCGATTCGGGCCGGTTCGGGTCGATCAGGGCCGCGGCGTAGCGGCCCAGGCGCGGATGCGCGCGGGTCCAGCGCAAGGCGCGCGCGAGCAGATTGTTGGCGTGCGTGGCGAACCAGCGCCAGGTATAGAGCACCGTGGCCCAGACCAGGGCGACCGCGACCAGCAGGGCGCCGAGCACGATCGCGAGGCGGTCGGCGACCGCGGCGACCGCGTCGTAGGAGGCGCCGAGCACCCAGCCCGGCGCGAGGAACAGCGCCGACCACACCAGGCAGGCGAGAAAGCTCGGGATCGCATAGCGCTTCATCGGCATCTTCAACATGCCGGCGATCGCCGGCACGAACGGCCGCACCGCGCCGACGAAGCGCGCGATCACGATGCTCTTGCTGCCGTGGCGGCGGAACAGGTTTTCGCCGCGATCCAGCCATTGCGGATACCGCGAGAACGGCCAGCGCTGGCGCAACTGCGGCCCCCAGCGGTAGCCGACCCAGTAGCTCAGGCCATCGCCGGCGAAGGCGCCGAGGGTCGAGCAGACCAGCGCATACGGACCGCTGATGTGGCCGAGACCGACCAGGGTGCCGACCGCGAACAGCAGGGGCAGGGCCGGCACCACGATACCGACGATGACGAGAGCATCGCAGAACGCGATCAGGAAGATCACGATGCCTGCGGCGATCGGATTGGCCGCGATCCATGCGGTCGCGCTTTCTAGCCAGGCAGGTTCCATCGGCTGATTATAGGCAGCGATGTCTGTTGCGCGGATGACTGCCCGCGCTTGACGGCGGGCCGTGACCAACGGCACTGCCTTGAAGGCGGCAAGGGGGCGGTGAAATCGAGAGTCGCACAAACGCTTGCCTGGCCCGGGCCGATGCATTTGCCTGTCCCGAGTCCCGAGTCCCGAGTCCCGAGTCCCGAGTCCCGAGTCCCGAGTCCCGAGTCCCGAGTCCCCGGCTACACTGGCGGCATGTCCTCCGATGTCATCGAAGTCGCCGCACTCAAGGCAGATAGCTTCGGCCGTATCGCCCTGATGCGCGATCGTGCCGGGCTGTTCGTGCGCCGCGACCTGGGCCACGTGCCGTGGTGGCTGCGCCTGCCGGCCTGGTGGCTGGCGCGGCGCGAGGCGCGCGCGCTGCAACGCGTCGACGGGCTCGACGCCACCCCGCAGCTGCTGCGCTGGGACGGGCGCCGGCTCGACCGCAGCTACCTCGACGGCGCCGCGATGTACCAGCGCCCGCCGCACGGCGACCTGGCCTATTTCCGCCAGGCCCGGCGCCTGTTGCAGCGGCTGCATCGGCGCGGCCTGGCCCATAACGACCTGGCCAAGGAGGCCAACTGGCTGGTGTTGGTCGACGGCAGTCCGGCGATCATCGATTTCCAGCTCGCCACTCGCGGCGACCCACGTTCGCGCTGGATGCGCCTGCTGGCGCGCGAGGACCTGCGCCATCTGCTCAAGCACAAGCGCACCTATTGTCCGCGGGCGCTGACCCCGGTCGAACGGCGAGTGCTCAAGCGCCATTCCTGGCTGCGCGAGCTGTGGTTCGCCACCGGCAAGCCGGTCTACCGTTTCGTCACCCGGCGCATCCTGCACTGGGAAGACAACGAGGGGCAGGGGCCGAAGCCTTGAGGGCTGGCTCGGGTTTTGGGTTTTGGGTTTCGGGACTCGGGACTCGGGACTCGCCGGAGCGGTGACTCGGCGATTGAGGCTTCGATGGCAGGCGATATGGATCGCGTTGGTATGGAGCTGCGGTTCGGAAGCCGGGACTCGTCGAGGCGGTAACGCGGCGAGTGAGTCGCCAACGTGCGGTACGTATCGCGTTGGTATGGTCCGTGGCCTGCCGAGGATTCGATTCACCGCGATTCGGGAGGCGTCGGACTCGCAGCGTCGTGTTCGAGCCTGCGGTCCGGATTCACGCGGCGCGAATCGGATTAGGATGGCGACCGACGCCCGCCTTCCGAATCCCGCCATGTCCACACTCTCCGGCAAGACCATCTTCATCACCGGCGCCTCGCGCGGCATCGGTCGCGAGATCGCCCTGCGCGCCGCGCGCGACGGCGCCAACATCGCCATCGCCGCCAAGTCCTCGGTCGCCAATCCCAAGCTGCCGGGCACGATCCACAGCGTCGCCGCCGAAGTCGAGGCGGCTGGCGGCCGCGCGCTGGCGCTCAAATGCGATATTCGCGAGGAAGACGAGGTCAACGCCTCGGTGGCCGCGGTCGTCGACACTTTCGGCGGCATCGACATCCTGATCAACAACGCCAGCGCGATCTGGCTGCGCGGCACGCTCGACACCCCGATGAAGCGCTTCGACCTGATGCAGCAGGTCAATTCGCGCGGCAGCTTCCTGTGCGCGCAGGCCTGCCTGCCTTACCTGCAGCAGGCGGCGAACCCGCACATCCTGACCCTGGCGCCGCCGCCGAGCCTGGACGTGAAGTGGTGGGCGCCGCATACCGGCTACACCCTGGCCAAGATGGGCATGAGCTTCGTCACCCTGGGCCTGGCCGGCGAATTCGGCCCGCAGGGCATCGCCGTCAACGCGCTGTGGCCGAGGACGATCATCGCCACCGACGCCCTGAACCTGATCCCCGGCGTCCCGATGGACCGCTGCCGCAAGCCGAGCATCGTCGCCGACGCCGTGCACGCGGTGCTGGTGCGCCCGGCGCAGGGTTTCTACGGTCGCTTCCTGATCGACGAGGAAGTGCTCGGCGAAGCCGGCGTGACCGATTTCAGCGGCTATGCGGTGGACGCGAGCAAGCAACCGTTGCCGGATTTGTTTCTCGATTGAGCGACAGCGGGCGGGCTCTCAGGGGGAGCGGCGCAAGCCGCGACCGCGCCGCCTCATGTTCGCGTCGTTACTCGCCGAGCCCTTGTAGTAGCGACGTAAGTCGCGACCGCGGGACGCGTAGTAGTAACGAGGCCGCCGCCGTTCGTCGAAGCGGCGCGCCTTCGCCAGGGTAGGAGCGGCGCAAGCCGCGAAATCGTTGTGGCGGCTTCGCGGCGCATGGATCGAGAAAGATCAGGATCTATATCTAGATCAACATCTAGACCAAGATCAAGATCAAACCCAAAGCTTCCGCCACTAAAGCGGCGGGTTACTTTCTTTTGTCTAAAGCAACAAAAGAAAGGTAACCAAAGAAAAGTGCTTTGTTTTGAATCACAGGCCCGCGCGTTCGATGCATACGCGGAGATTTTTCATACGGGACCTCCCTGTCCCGATGAAAAACGGCCCGCATCCCTGCGGGCCGCCCTCCGGGTCTTCTATGGCCTTCGCTAGTGCGAGACTGCGCACTGCAACGGCAGAATCTTTTACGGCAACGGCAACGGCAACGGCAACGGCAACGGCAACCCGCCGGCGCAGCCCGATTGCGGCTACCCTCGAGCAAAGCAATCACTTCGGTTGTTTCAACGCCTCCGCCAACGAGTACAACAGGTCGACATAGAATCGTTCGGCCTGTACGAGGCCGGCGATCTTCGAGCCCTTCGGGGGTTCGATCACCATGTATTCGTTCGGGGCATGGGCGCCGCTGCCGTGGCCGAGGCCGCCGGCGATCATCGGCAGGCCCAGGGTCTGGGTGAAGACGTAATAGGGGGCGCTGCCGCCTATGCGCGGGGCGACCGGCGGGGTGAAGCCGTGTTTGCGGTAGGCGCCGATCGCGGCGCGGGTCAGCGGCGCGTCGACCGAGGTCTGCGCCGGCGGGTAGCCCGACAGCTTGCGGATTTCGATGTCGTCGAAGCCCTTGGCGTCGAGTTGTTTGCGGATCAGGGCGACGGCCTCGTCGGGGGTCTGGTTAGGCACCAGGCGCGAGTCGACCTTGGCCACGGCGCGGTGCGGCAGGATGGTCTTGACTCCTTCGCCGGTGTAGCCCGCAACCAGGCCGTCGATGTTGAGGGTGGTGTCGAACAGTTCCGCGGCGCTCGCATCGCGGTCGCTGCGGCCGTTCTTCCACCGCGCCGCAGCGAAGGCGTCGAGCTGCTTCTGAGTGTCGTTGCCGCGCTTGGCCACCAGGCCGTTGAACAGACGCTGCTCTTCGACGTTCGGCGGGCGGATCGCGTCGCGATAGCCGGGTACGGCGATCTCGCCATCGGGCGTGGTCAGAGTGGCCAGCGCCTGCACCAGGCGCCAGCTCGGCGAGTCGAGCTTGGCCGCGAGCGAGCCGTGCACTTCGCTCTTCTGCGGGCCGCCGGTCTTGGGATTGCCTTTGGCTTCCAGCTCTAGATACAGGATGCCTTTGACGCCCAGAAACATCGAGGCTTCGCCGTCGCGATCCTGGGTGTTCATGGGGAAGAACACGCCGTCGGCCTTGCGCAGCTGCGCCTCGTACTTGGCGACGACTTCCGGGTAGTGCGGCGAGCCGAGTTCTTCCTCGCCTTCGGCCAGCACGATCAGGTTGACCGGCGGTTTGCCGCGCACCCGGATCACCGCGTCGAGCGCGTTGAGGAAGGCGCGCTGCGGGCCTTTCTGGTTGGTCGCCCCGCGCGCCATCAGCACCTTGCCGAGCTGCGGGTCGTCGACGAGCGCGCCGTCGAAGGCGCCGACCTTCCAGCCGGTGGGCTCGATCGGTTGCACGTCGTACATCATGTAGACCACCAGCGTGTGCTCGGCGCCAGCGTCGTAATAACCGTAGACGCCGGGGTGGCCGGAGGTCGGCACCAGGGCGGTATCGCGGAAGCCGAGCGCCTGCAGGTCGCCGCGCAGCAGTTCGGCCATCGCCTCGATGCCCTTGTCCTGGGCGCTGATCGAAGGCTGCCTGACCCAGCGCTGCAGCTGGGCGAGGTCGGCCGCACGCTGTTTCTCCAGGTGCGCATACACGTCGGCGTAATCGCCGGTGAAGGCGGGCACCGAGGCGGCGTCGAAGGCGGCGGTCTCGGTGATCGCGATCTTCGGCGGCGTGGCGCCGGCCTGGGCCAGGACCAAGGCCAGCACGGCGGGAAGCAGACGAACAGTGCGGCTACGGCGTGAACTCATGACGTATCCCTCATCGATGAAGTGCATGGAAAGTCCGGCGAGGCGCCATCGCGGCGCCGGCGCGTCGCTCAGGTTGGTAGCGAACCGCGCGCGAGGGAAGTGCCGCGGGCGTGTCGTGTTGCGCGATCGGCGCCGGCGGTCGCTGGCTCGCTCCGACCCGGCAGCGGCGGCCCGGCCCGGCCGGC